>NZ_JAINEZ010000023.1:0-62972 GCF_019873065.1 Sphingobium sp. PNB | reverse complement strand
CCCCAACCCCTCCCCTGAAGGGGAGGGGCTTGATGGCAGCTTCCCACCCATTTACGAGACGCTTGGAGATGGAAACCCCTTACTTCCCCTCCAACATCTCGATCATCAGCGAAAAGTCGCGCCCCGCTTCACCCTGATTGGCGAGCAGCTGGTAAAGCGACTCCGCCGCATTTCCCATCGGCACGCTCGCTCCGACCGAAGCGGCGGCTTCCGTCGCCAGCTTCAAATCCTTCAGCATCAGCCCCACGGCGAAACCGCCCTGATAGCCATTGTCCGACGGGCTTTGCGGCCCGACGCCCGGCACCGGGCAATAGCTGGTCATGGACCAGCTTTGCCCCGACGATACGCTGGAAATATCGTAGAAGGTCTGCGGGTCGAGGCCCAGCTTCTTCGCCATGGCGAAGGTCTCGCAGGTCGCCACCATGGTCGCGCCCAGCAGCATGTTGTTGCAGATCTTGGCGGCCTGACCATTGCCCGCGCCGCCGGCATGGATCACCGCCTTGCCCATGGCCGACAGGATCGGCCTGGCCCGGCCGAAAGCCTGGTCCGAGCCGCCGACCATGAAGGTCAGCGTACCGCCATTGGCCGCCGCGATGCCGCCTGAAACGGGTGCATCGACCATCTCGAAGCCCTTGCCCGCAGCGGCTTCCTCCACCCGGCGCGCCGTCGCGACGTCAATGGTCGAACAGTCGAGGAACAGCGCATCCGCCTTGGCCGCCCCGAAGACCTCGCCCGTATAGACGGCTTCCACATGCTTTCCCGCTGGCAGCATCGTGACCACCGCATCGGCGCCTGAGACCGCTTCCGCCGCGCTGGCGCAGCGCACGGCGCCCGCTTCGGCCGCCTTGGCCAGCGCCTCTTCCGAAAGGTCGAAGGCCCGCACGGCAAAGCCGTTCTTCAGCAGATTTGCGGCCATCCCACCGCCCATATTGCCCAGGCCGATGAAGGCGATGGTCTGGCTCATTTCAGGCACTCCTCTAGAGCGATTTCATGTCAGATAGACCATCTGACGGCTTGGAAATCACGGAAAACAAAGCATGTTCAGCCGCGCAGTTCGGGCAGCGGCGTCCATTCCCTTTCCGGCGGCAAGGGCGCGAACAGGCTGTCCACCAGCTCGTCCGTCACATCCTCCGGCCGCGCGGGATTCCATCGCGGCGCATTGTCCTTGTCGAAGATCACCGCGCGCACGCCCTCCACGAAATCGGGACGGCGGATGACATGATGGCCGATGCGATATTCGTTGCGCATATTGTCGGCAAAATCGGTGAAGGCAGCGCCCTCGACCATCTGGCGCAGCGCCACCTTGATCGTCTGCGGCGATTTGGTGGCGAGCGTCGCCAGTTGCTCGCGCGCCCAGTCCGATCCGTCGGCTTCCAATGCAGCCAGAATATCCTCGAAGCGGTCCGAAGCGAACAGCCGGTCGATCTCCTCCCGATGCGCCTGCCAGGCCGATGGCGGCGGCGTATCGGCCATTTCGTCCAGTATTTCCGCCAATCCGTCGGGATCGGCAATGATCCGCGCCTTGACGGCATCCAGCTTGTCCGACGCCATATAATGGGTCGCGATGCCGATGGCGGCGCAATCCGCGCCCTTGATCCGCGCCCCCGTCGTCGCCAGCCATGCTCCGGTTCGCCCCGGCATGCGCGGCAGGAACCAGCCGCCGCCCACATCGGGAAACAGCCCAATGCCCGTCTCCGGCATGGCATATGTGGTCCGCTCTGTCGCCACGCGATAGCGCGCCGGATCGGAAATCCCCACGCCCCCGCCCATGACGATGCCATCGATGAAGGCAATAATTGGCTTTGCATAGACGAACAGCAGATGGTTCATCCGATATTCGGTGAAGAAGAATTGCTCCGCCTCCGAACAGTCGCCCCTGGCGCTGTCGGCGATCATGGCGATGTCCCCGCCCGCGCAGAAACCGCGCCCTTCGGCATGATCCAGCATCACCGCAACGACGCTCTCATCCTCCCGCCAGGCCAGCAGCGCATCAATGATCGCGCCGCACATTTCGGTGGTCAGCGCATGGATCGCCTTGGGCCGGTTCAGCCTTATCCGCCCCACGCCATTGTCGACGGAAATCAGCACCTGATCGGTCATAAAATCTCCTGCGCATTCTCTCTCGGGCTTAGGACCGCAGCATGTCGCGGGCGATGATCATGCGCATCACCTGATTGGTGCCTTCCAGGATCGAATGCACACGCAGATCGCGCCAGAAGCGCTCGATCGGATAGTCCATCAGATAGCCATAGCCGCCATGCAGCTGCAGCGCCCGGTCGACCACCGAGGATCCGGTGTCGGTCGCCAGCCGCTTGGCCATGGCGGCGAAGCGCGTCTTGTCCGGCGCATTCTCCGTCACCTTGACCGCCGCCGCATAGAGCAGCGTACGGGCGGCCTGAAGCTCTGTCTCCATATCCGCCAGCGTGAACTGCGTGTTCTGGAAATCCGCGATGCTCTGCCCGAACTGCTTGCGATCCTTGGTGTAAGTGAGCGCTTCGTCGATGCAGCGCTGCGCTCCGCCCAGCGAGCAGGCGCCGATGTTGAGCCGCCCGCCGTCCAGCCCCATCATCGCGATGCGAAAGCCTTCGCCCTCGGCGCCGACCAGATTCTCGACCGGCACCCGCACGCCGTCGAAATTGACCTGAGCCGTCGGCTGCGAATGCCAGCCGAGCTTGCGTTCCTGCGCGCCGAAGCTGACGCCGGGCATGTCCTTCTCGATGACGAGGCAGGATATGCCCTTCGGCCCGTCGTCGCCGGTACGGACCATGACGACATAGATTTCATTCTCCCCGCCGCCGGAGATGAACTGCTTGGAGCCGGTGACGACATAATGATCGCCTTGCCTGATCGCCCGCGTCTTGAGCGCCGCCGCGTCGGACCCAGATCCCGCTTCGGTCAGGCAATAGCTGCCGATCCGCTCCATCGGCACCATGGAGGGCAGATATTTGTCCTTCACGGCCTGCGATCCGAACCGGTCGATCATCCAGGCGGCCATATTGTGGATCGAGATGAACGCGCTGGTCGACGGACAGCCATAGGCCATCGCCTCCATGATCAGCGCCGCCTCCAGCCGCCCAAGGCCGATGCCGCCCGATTCCTCCGACACATAGATGCCGCCGAAGCCCAGTTCCGCCGCGGCGCGGATGGTGTCGCGGGGGAAGATATGCTTTTCGTCCCACTCCGCCGCAAAAGGGGTGATTGCATCGGCGGTGAACCGGCGCGCCATCTCCTGAATGGCCAACTGGTCCTCGGTGAGATCGAACTGGCTCACAAACTCTCCTGACGTTCGCTTTGGGTTGCTTCTAGATACGATGCGGAATTGCACGCAACAACGCAGTTCTGCATAGCATTGCAGCGATTTTGCAGATTTGGCGAGTGATGAATGTTCGATTGGGACGATCTCAGGGTCTTTCTGGCGGTGGCGCGCACGCGAAAGATCGCGCCCGCCGCGCGAGCCCTGGGGATCGATGCAACGACCATAGCGCGGCGGCTTGCCCGGCTGGAGAAGGCGCTGGGGCCCGAACTGTTCGAAGTGGGGGCGGGGGAGCGCACGCTGACGGCCCATGGCCAGGCGTTGCTGAGCCATGCCGAAAGCATCGAGAGCGCGGCGCTCGCCGCGATGGAGGAGGCGACCGGGCGGGAGCATCATCTGAACGGCCAGGTGCGCCTTTCGGTGGCCGAGGGTTTTGGCACCTGGGTGCTGGCGCCGGGGCTTGCCGACTTCGCGAGGCGCCATCCCGCCATCAGGCTGGACCTCATCACCGCATCCGGTTTCCTCAATCCGTCCAAGAGGGAGGCCGACATGGCGGTCATGCTGGCCCGGCCGCAGCGGGGGCGGCTGTCGGTTCGCCGGATGGGCGATTACCGGCTGCACCTTTATGCCGCGCCCCACTATCTGGCGGAGGCGGGCGTGCCCGAAGGCACCGCCGACCTGCGCGATCATGTGCTGATCGGCTATGTGCCGGAATTCATCTTCTCGCCCGAACTCGACTATCTGGACGAGGTGGAGGCGGGGCTGGAAGCCAGTCTGCGCGCCACCAGCATCAATATGCAGCATCGCATGATCGCGGAAGGGGCGGGGATCGGCGTGCTGCCCGATTTCATCGCGGGCGGCGATCCTTCGCTGGTGCCGGTGATGGCCGGCGAGGTGGAGATCATGCGCAGTTTCTGGCTGGTGACGCATGGCGACCTTAAGAAGCTGCCCCGCATCGCGGCCGTGGCGCTATGGTTGCAGGAGCGTATCGAAACCCTGAAAAGCGCCGCCGAGGTCGACCAGCCGACGGGAAATCGCCTCTAGGCCATATCGACGCGGCCCGTCGGGGCCGCTAAGGGAGTCGGCATGACAGTGAAATGGTCGCAGTTCGCTCATGCAGCATAAGTCCAAGCGCAGCCGGGCGATGACCCTGCCCAACAGCGAGTTTCGCACCCGGGCGACCGAATATCTGGATTTCCTGGCCGCCTGGGTGAAGAAACCGCGCCAGACCGCATCCGTGGTGCCCAGCAGCCGTTATCTCGCGCGGTTGATGGTCGAACATATCGATCCGGAGGACGGCCGGGTAATCGAACTGGGCGGCGGCACGGGCGTCTTCACCCGAGCGATCCTGGGCACCGGCCTTCCCCCGGACAAGCTGGAGGTGGTGGAGATCAACCCAGCCTTTGCGCGCGGGCTGCGGCGTCATTTTCCCCATGTTTCGGTGCTGGAGACACCGGCGCAGATCGTTTCCACCGCAACCGCCGGCGAGGCCGGGGAATATCAGACGGTCATCAGCGGCTTGCCCCTGCTGGCGATGGATCGGCAGATGCATGCCGATATTCTTTCCGAAAGCTTCCGCATGCTGCGGCCCGGCGGCGCCTTCATCCAGTTCACTTATTCGATGCGTCCGCCCGTGAGCCGGGAGATTCTTGACGCGCTCGGCCTGGAGGTGGTCAGGGCTGGCCAGACCGTCCGCAACTTCCCGCCTGCCACGGTCTTCCGCTTTTTCCGCAAGGGCGAATAGACTGCGGTTGCGCCGCGCGGGCGGCACCCTATCTTTGCGCTTCAGAAAAAGGGGGCACTGCCGCGCATGGCGTCCATCATCACCGTTTCGGGCCTGACCAAAAGCTATGCTTCGGGTTTTCAGGCGCTCAGGGGCGTCGACCTGGAGATCGAGGAGGGCGAGATATTCGCGCTGCTTGGGCCGAATGGCGCCGGCAAGACCACCATGATCTCCATCATCTGCGGCAATGTCCGGCCGACGGGCGGCAGCGTCACCGTCGCCGGGCATGACATCGTCCGCGACTATCGCGGATCGCGTTCCGCCATCGGCCTGGTGCCGCAGGAACTGCATACCGATGCGTTCGAACGGGTGATCGACACGGTCACCTTCTCTCGCGGATTGTTCGGCAAGCCGCGCAACGACGCCTATATCGAGAAGATCCTGCGCGACCTGTCGCTCTGGGACAAGCGCCACAGCAAGATATTGGAGCTGTCGGGCGGCATGAAGCGCCGTGTGATGATCGCCAAGGCGCTGTCGCACGAACCGCGGGTGCTGTTCCTGGACGAGCCGACCGCCGGGGTGGACGTCGAACTGCGCCGGGACATGTGGAAGCTGATCGGGGAACTGCGCCAGACCGGCGTCACCATCATCCTCACCACCCATTATATCGAGGAAGCGGAGGAAATGGCCGACCGGGTCGGCGTCATCAACAGGGGCGAACTGGTGCTGGTGGAGGAAAAGACCGCCCTCATGAAGAAGCTCGGCAAGAAGACGCTGACCATCGTGCTGGCGGAACCGCTGTCCGCCGTGCCGCCGGAGCTTGGCGAATGGCAGGTCGCGCTGAAGGCGGACGGCCATGAGATCGAATATGTGTTCGACACTCAGGCGGAACGGACCGGCGTATCGTCGCTGCTGCGCAAGCTGGGCGATCTTGGCATCGGCTATAAGGACCTCAATACCGAGCAGAGCAGCCTGGAGGATATTTTCGTTTCCCTGGTCCATCGGGAGAAGGCGGCATGAGCGGGTTCAATTATCGGGCCATATGGGCGATTTATAAGTTCGAACTGCATCGCTTCCGCCGCACGCTGCTGACCGGGCTGCTGGTGCCGGTGATCACCACCTCGCTTTATTTCGTGGTGTTCGGCGGCGCGATCGGTTCGCGCATGACGCAGATCGACGGGATACCCTATGCGGCCTTCATCGTGCCCGGCCTGATCATGATGTCGATGTTCACCGAAAGCATCTTCAACGCCAGCTTCGGCATCTATATGCCCAAATTCACCGGCACCATCTATGAACTGCTGTCGGCGCCGGTATCGGCGGTGGAGACGATCATCGCCTATGTCGGCGCGGCGGCGACCAAATCCCTGATCGTCGGCACCATCATCTTCGTGACCGCGCATCTGTTCGTCGACATCCATGTCGCCCATCCGCTCGCGATGGTCGCCTTCATGGTGCTGATCGCGGTCAGCTTCTGCCTGTTCGGCTTCATATTGGGGATATGGGCGCAGAGTTTCGAGCAGTTGCAGGTGATCCCGCTACTGCTGATCATGCCGATGACCTTTCTGGGCGGCGCCTTCTATTCGATCCACATGCTGGCGGAGCCGTGGCGGACGATCACGCTGTTCAACCCGATCGTCTATCTGATCTCCGGTTTCCGCTGGACCTTCTTCGGGCGGGGCGATGTGGGCATCGAGTTCAGCCTGCTGTTCGTCGCGGCCATGCTGGCGCTTTGCCTTGCCATCATCGGCTGGATGTTCCGGACGGGCTATCGCCTCAAGAAATAAGGCGCAAGGCGTCCGGGTCCGGCTTAACAAGCCTTGCTCCTGTGTAGGCAGGGGCCCGGGCCTGCCGTTCGAACCGGATTCCTGTCCGCGCAGGAACACGGATCAATGCCCCTAGAGCAGATTCCGATCCGATTGCATCGGCTCGACTGCTCTAGATTTTGTGTTTTGTCGCGTTTTCCGAGTCAGCAGATGATTTCATCTGCTTGGAAAAGCGCTAGCTCAACCGGTCGATGGCCTCGGCATCCAGACCGCCGGGAATGACCATGATCGGGCAGGGCAGCTTGCCCGCGTCGGCGCCCGCGAAGTGCGAGACGAGGACGCCGGGGTGCCCGCTGGCGGCGGCCCCCAGCACCAATGCCGCGACATCGTCCATCTCCTCCAGCGTGTGGCGCACGACCGTCACCGGATCGCCCTGCCGCACGGTGATGCTGGGGCGGATGCCGGACTCGTCGGTCAGCGTGCCCGCCGCGCTCGTCACCAGCGCTTCGGCCCGTTGCAGGGCTTCATCCTCCATCGTCGCCTGCACGCCGCCCCATTGGACGAACTCGGCGGGAGGGATGAGGGCCAGGATACGGATCGCGCCCGCCGTCTTGGCGGCGCGCCGCGCAGCGAAACGAAGCGCCGTCTCCGCCTCCGGCGATTCGTCCACGACAACCAGATATGTCCGCATCTGCCGCGTCCTTACAGGGTAACGACCTTTTGGTCTTCATCGTCACAGGCGCCGGCTGAACCCATATGGTTAGCCGTGAACCAGAGTGGTGAAATGTGGCCGATTATCGGCGGGTGCGCAAGGCTTGGCCTTGACCGTTCCGGCCAAAGCGCCGAAACGAACTTCATTGCCCCATGCCCGATAAAGATGAGAGGCCTTCCACCCATGAGCAAGACGATCCAGATGCCGGCCCTTTCCCCGACCATGGAAGAAGGGACGCTGGCAAAGTGGCTGGTGAAGGAGGGCGACGCCGTCTCCTCCGGCGACCTGCTCGCAGAGATCGAGACCGACAAGGCGACGATGGAATTCGAAGCCGTCGATGAAGGCATAGTGGCCAAGATACTGGTGGCCGAAGGGGCGGAGGGCGTGAAGGTGGGCACGGTCATCGCCATCATCGCGGAGGAGGGCGAGGATGTATCGCAGGCCGCTGCTGGAAATGCCGCGCCCAAGGCGGCTGCTCCCGCAGAGAGTGCAGAGAGTCCTGCGCCCAAGGCTGACCCTGTTCCCGCCAAAGCGCCCGCACCTGCCGCCAAGGCTGATCCGGCGCCGGCCCAGGGGACCGATGGCAGGGTGAAGGCCAGCCCGCTCGCTCGCCGTCTGGCCGAGGCGAAGGGGCTCGATCTTGCCGCCGTCACCGGTTCCGGCCCCAATGGCCGCATCGTGAAAGCGGACCTCGACGGTGCGACGCCGGCCGCCAAGGCCGCTGCTCCGGCGCCTGCCTCCGCGCCTGCGGCCGCACCCGTCGCCGCTCCGGCTGCAGCGCAGGACTTTGGCATCCCGCATGAGGTCATCAAGCTCAGCGGCATGCGCAAGACGATCGCGCGCCGCCTGACCGAATCCAAGCAGCAGGTGCCCCATATCTACCTGACCGTGGACGTTCGGCTCGACAAGCTGTTGAAGCTGCGCGGAGAACTCAATGCCGGCCTTGCTTCGCGGGGCGTCAAGCTGTCGGTGAATGACCTGCTGATCAAGGCGCTGGGCGTCGCGCTGGTCCAGGTGCCGGAATGCAATGTGCAGTTCGCCGGCGACCAGATGCTGAAATTCCAGCGCGCCGACATTTCGGTCGCCGTGTCGATTCCCGGCGGGCTGATCACGCCGATCGTGACCGAAGCGGACAGCAAGGGCGTCGCCGCCATCTCGACCGCGATGAAGGACCTCGCCAGCCGCGCCAAGGACGGCAAGCTGAAGCCGGAGGAGTATCAGGGCGGCACCGCCTCGCTCTCCAACATGGGCATGTTCGGCATCAAGCAGTTCGAGGCCGTCATCAACCCGCCGCAGGGCATGATCATGGCTATCGGCGCGGGCGAGAAGCGGCCCTATGTCATCGACGACGCCCTCCAGATCGCGACCGTGATGTCGGCCACCGGCAGCTTCGACCATCGCGCCATTGACGGCGCGGACGGCGCCCGCCTGATGCAGGTCTTCAGGGAGCTGGTCGAAAATCCGATCGGCTTGCTGGCCTGATGAGCCGGCTGGACGAGCAGCCGCCGGCAGACCACCCGGCGGTGCGCGTCATCGCGATGCCCGCCGACACCAATCCCTATGGGGATATTTTCGGCGGCTGGTTGATGAGCCTGATGGATTCCGCGGCGGGTTCCGTCGCCGCCAGACACAGCCATGGCCGTGCCGTGACCATCGCGGTGGAGGGCATGACTTTCCTGCGCCCGGTCGTTGTGGGCGATGAGGTGTCGGTGTTTGCAACGCTGAAATCGGTCGGGCGCACGTCCATGAAGATCGACGTGGAAGCATGGCGCCGTGCCCGGCACGACGACCGCAGCTATCGCGTCACCCGCGCGACCTTCACATTCGTGGCGATCGGTGAGGATCGCCAGCCCCGTTCCGTGCCGCCCTTGGCGGACCAAGACTAGAGAGACCGATATGGCTGAGAATTACGACCTCATCGTTCTGGGCTCCGGCCCCGGCGGCTATGTGGCCGCGATCCGCGCCGCCCAACTGGGCCTGAAGACCGCCATTGTCGAGCGGGAGAATCTGGGCGGCATCTGCCTCAACTGGGGCTGCATCCCGACCAAGGCGCTCCTGCGTTCCGCTGAAATCTACCATTATATGCAGCATGCCGGGGACTATGGACTGGCGGCCGAGAAGATCAGCGCCGACATCGCGGCGGTGGTGAAGCGTTCGCGCGGCGTCGCCAAGCAACTGAACCAGGGCGTCACGCACCTGATGAAGAAGAACAAGATCGCCGTCCATATGGGCGAGGGCAAGCTGACCGGGAAGGGCAGGCTCAGCGTCACCAGGGACGGCAAGACGGAGGAACTGACGGCGAAGAACATCATCGTCGCCACCGGTGCGCGGGCGCGCGACCTGCCGGGCAGCCCGGCCGACGGCAAGCGCGTCTGGACCTATCGCCACGCCATGACCCCGCCGGAAATGCCGGGCAAGCTGCTGGTCATCGGATCGGGCGCGATCGGCATCGAGTTCGCCAGCTTCTACAATGACATGGGCGCCGACGTGACCGTGGTCGAGATGATGGACCGCATCGTGCCGGTCGAGGATGCGGATGTTTCCGCCTTTCTCGAAAAGGCGCTGAAGAAGCAGAGCATGACCATCCTGACCGGTGCCGGCGTCAGCGACATCCAGGTCGGCGCCAATGGCATCAAGGCGAAGCTGAAAGACAAGGCGGGCAAGGAGAGCGCCGCCGAATTCAGCCACATGATCGTCGCCATCGGCATCGTCCCCAATACGGAGAATATCGGCCTCAAGGAACTGGGCGTCGCCATGGACGAGCGCGGTTTCCTGAAGACCGACGCGATGTGCCGCACCAATGTCGACGGCCTCTGGGCGATCGGTGACATCACTGCCCCGCCGTGGCTGGCGCACAAGGCGAGCCATGAGGGCGTGATCGCGGCGGAAGCCATTGCCGGCAAGCATCCCCATGCCATGGACCCGCGCAATATTCCGGGCTGCACCTATTGCCATCCGCAGATCGCCTCCGTTGGCCTGACTGAAGCCAAGGCGAAGGAAGCCGGCTATGAGGTGAAGGTCGGCATGTTCCCCTTCATCGGCAATGGCAAGGCCATCGCGCTGGGCGAGGCGGAAGGCTTCACCAAGACGGTGTTCGATGCCAAGACCGGCGAGTTGCTTGGCGCGCATATGGTCGGTGCGGAAGTGACCGAGATGATCCAGGGCTATACCATCGGCAAGACGCTGGAGACGACCGAGGCGGAACTGATGCACACCGTCTTCCCGCATCCGACCATCTCGGAATCGATGCATGAAAGCGTGCTCGCCGCTTATGGGCGCGCACTCCATATCTGATCGGCGCAAAGCCGTGGCTAAAGGCGCGGGGGCGTTTGTCCTCGCGCTTTTTTGCGTCCTGGGGATTGCGCTGGTCCAGCGGCAGGGATGGCTGGATGGGCTGAATGCCGGGTTGATGGGAATGGCGGGGCGCGCGCGGGACAGCGGCACCGGAACCATCGTCACCTGGATCATGCAACTGGCGTCGGCCGTGGGCGGAACGGCCGGGCGCTTCGCGCTGCTGGGCGCCTGCTTCGTCGCGCTTTGGCGGATGGCGCGTGCGCGTGCCCTCTGGCTGTTCTGGGTGGCGTTCGGCGGGACATTGCTCAACCTGGCGCTCAAGCAGATATTTGCCGCGCCCCGGCCCGATCTGTTGCCGCATCTTGACCTGGTGAACAGCTATAGTTTTCCAAGCGGCCATGCGGCGGGAAACATGGTCTTCTTCGGGGCCCTGGCCATGCTGGGCGGGCGGCGCTCCGCCTATGTCGCCATGGGACTGGCGATTGCGCTGATCGGGATCAGCCGGGTCTGGCTGAGCGTGCATTGGCCAAGCGACGTGCTGGCGGGTTGGATCGAAGGACTGGGCTGGCTGGCGCTGTGCGGTGCCTGGCTACCAGCGCGGAGAGGGCAGGAAAAGTCGGCGGATGGGGTCATGGTGCGGGGGCATGCCGTCGGCGGTGACGAAGCCATGGACCCAGAAGCTGTCGAAAACCGTGGCGGCGGCAATGGCGAGTAGCAGCAGGGCCGATCCGGCGAACAGGGGCCGCGCGCCGCGCAGCGGGGCCGCCGGCATAAGGGCGAGCAATGCGAGTGGCAGAACGGGCAGGAAATAGCGACCCTGCGTCCCCTGGATATAGTCGGCGCTAAGCGGCGTGCCCGTCAGATACATGGCGGTTTCGATCAGCAGCGCCACCCCGGCCGCGATGGCGAGCCACCAGAGCCTTTGCCCCCATGAGACGCGCATGGCCGATCCGCTGCCAATCGCCGCGCCGAGCATTGCCAGCGCCAGCGGATAGGCGAGAAGAGGCAGCAAAATCGCATTCCAGCCGAAACGGCCCACGATCTGGAGCGCATAGACCGGCGTGCGTTCGGTGACGCTGGTGACAAGGATATGGAGATAGGCAAGCGGATCGCGCAGGATAACCGCCAATTGCTGACCGAGAGGCGCGGTCACGACCGTCTCGCCCGTCTTGCGCGACACGATATGGTAGAGCGCCTGGGTGCCGCCGGAGAGCTTCATCCACAGAAGGAAGGCGAAAGCGCCGATGACCATTGCGGCAAGGAGCGGCAGGGGTCGAAGATCGCGGCGGCTTTCCGGCCAGCGCAATCCGGCCGCCATCAACGGCAGATAGACGCCCTTGGCAAGCGCCAGCACGGGAGCGGTCAGGTAGAGCGCCAGGCCGCGTTTCGCCGTCCACCCCATGAAGCCGACCCGCAGCGCCAAGGCAAGGCCGAGAAAGCCCATGCCGTTGATGACCGCATCGGGGGAGAGCGAGGCATTTTGATAGCAGAAGGTCGGCAGCAGCGCCGTGGCGAGCAGGGCATTGCGGCCGAAGGGAACAAGGCCGAGCGCCGCGGCCAGCATGGCCAGTGCGAACAGGGCGTTGACGATCCGGCCACTGTAGAAAGCTCCCAGATGCGGCAGGCCCAGGCTCTTGCCGATCGCCAGACCGGTCGCTCCGGGCAAATAGAGGGTGGGCGCATAGTTCGCCACATTGGGGAAATCGGCAAAGCGCCGCTCATCGGCACGGGATTTCCCGGCATCCCACGCGATCATCAGCATGGACGGCCGGAACAGGCGGGCATCGGGTGATGCGCGCGTCGGGAAATGGGCGTCGTGCAGGTCGATGGCGGCGCGGGGAAGCTCCGCGCCGATCATCGCGCCCCGCTGCTTGGTCAGCATGCCGCCTTCGGAAAGGAGGAGCGCCTTCATAAAATGCTGATTCTCGTCGGGAGCCTGAAAGGGCGGCGTGACGCAGGCAAAGAAGAGGGTTGCGATGCAGATCAGGGCGTAGAGCCGCTTTTCCAGGCTGGTCCATGGCATATAGCCCGCCGTCGGCGGATTCGCCCGGCCGGATGTCCGTCTTTCCTGTCGCATCGATCGCCCCCTGTCTGGGCATGATGACCTAGCGGCAAGCTCTTAATATTTCGCGCCTATTTCTGATCTGCATCAACATATTGGGTGGGGGATCGCGTAAGTCTTCCGTAATATTTTCGCGCCAGTGTGGTCAGGCTCGGGACCCAATGCTGGCTGGGTCGAGGTTTGAGGCAAAATGGCTCAGGGCCAGAAGGCAAGGCGCAGGAATATGTCGATATTTCCAGCCTTGCCGACGCAGTACTGGGGTCATTTCGGTCAAATTTCTGCGGGACGCCGAAATGGTTTCCATCTCGAACCGAAATACGCTGGCAAAGGCAATGAGCCTTCGCGGCGCGCATTTCGACGCCTCGACCCCGCCAGTAACGGGTCCTGAGCCTAGCGGAGAACCCCATGTATATCATTGATTTCCGGCATGATCTGAACCTGCTCGACATCCGATGGCGCGGTATCTTCACCGATGGGGCGATTGCGGAATATGCGCGCATATTGAAGCGCCAGTTCGTTGAGCAGGGGTTCCAGCCGGGCTATCTGCTGCGCATGGACATGACCGACAGCGCTGTCCAGACACAGGATGCGGTTGCATCCTTCGGTCGCCATCTCGGCGATTTTCCCAAGGCGAGGCGGATCGCCATCGTCACCCCCAGCGCCATTGCAAGCATGCAGGTGCGCCGGGTGATGACCCAATCCTATCTGCGGATATTTCCATGGGCTGAGCCGGCACTGGAGTGGCTGCTGGAGGATGAAGCAGCGGTGGCTGGGCTATAGCGGGCCATCCTGAGACCTTCGCATCACTTGCTCAGGTCCGATTCCTACCGCTTCAACCCAACTCAAAGCAAAATCAGCCCTCTTCCTCAATTTCCCGTTCCGCTGGAGGGTGAAGGCGCAGACGGCTGACGCGGCGTCCGTCGCTGTCCAGGATTTCCAGTTTCCAGCCGCTTTGCGCATGTTCGACGATCTCGCCGGGCTCGGGAACGCGGCCCGCGATCACGAAGGCCAGGCCGCCCAGCGTGTCGACATCTTCCTCTATGTCCGCCAGCTTTTCGTCGATTTCCTTCGCCACATCCTCCAGTTCGGCGCGGGCGTCGGCTTCCCAAAGGCCGCCATCCAGCGGAACCAGCATCGCTTCCGGTTCCTCGTCATGCTCGTCCTCCACCTCTCCGACGATTTCCTCGACCAGATCCTCGAAGGTGAGCAGCCCTTCCGTACCCGAATATTCGTCGAGCACGATGGCGAGATGGGTGCGCTTGGCGCGCATTTCCGCGAGCAGGTCCAGCGCCCCCATGCTTTCGGGAACATAGAGCGGCTGGCGGATCAGCGGTTCCAGCGTATCGGGCACCGGCGCCTTGCCCGCCAATATGGCGAAGGCGTCGCGGATGTGGATCATGCCGACGATAGTGTCCAGATTTTCGCGATAGACGGGGATGCGGCTGTGTCCCGCCTCCGCGAACAGGGCGGCCAGATCGGCAAAGCTGGCCTTTTCCTCTATGGCGATGATGTCCGCGCGAGGGACCGCCACGTCATCGACCGTATGTTCGGAAAAGTGCAGCAGGTTGCGGACCATCTGGCGTTCGATGGCGGACAGGTCGCCCTTGGCAGGGGGCGCCGCGCCTTCCTCCTGCTCCTCCTCATCATATTCGTCGAGCGCATCCTCCAGCTCGCGCCGGAGGCTGTGGCTTTCCTCATCTCCGAAGAGCAGCGACTTCAGGCCGCTCCATAAACCGCCCTCGTGGCTGCTACTGTCCGATTCCTTCGAACCGTTGCCGTCCTTGGGACTGCCTTCCGCCATCGTAGTTCCCGTTTCCCTGTTCACGGCATTGCCCGAGAAAGCCTGTCCTGAACCCGTTTGACGGTGGGCGCCGGCTTTCCGCTAAAAGCGATGCCACAAAATATTATCGATCCCCATAGGGATCGGAAATGCCCAGGCTGATCAGCGACTGCGTCTCCAGCGCTTCCATCGCTTCGGCCTCGGCGTCCTCCATATGATCATATCCCAGCAAATGAAAAGTCCCATGGACGATCAGATGCGTGGCATGATCGGCTATGGAGATGCCCTTTTCCGCAGCCTCGCTGGCGCAGACCCCCTCCGCCAGCACGATGTCGCCCAACAGCACCTCGCCATCGTCGGTGTTGGCGGTGGTTTCCAGCAGGTCCGACTGCACCATCGGGAAGGACAGGACGTTGGTCGGCCTGTCCTTGTCCCGATAGGCGCGGTTGAGCTGGTGGACCTCCTCGTCGGTGGTGAGTTTGACCGCGACCTCGTACAAGGCTTCGTCCGCGGCGAACGCGGCATAGGGGCTGTGCGTGATGGCCGCGACGACGGCCCGCTGGGCCAGCAATTCCCAGTCGGTATCGGGCCAGCCCTGCTCGTGGAGAACGGCGACTTCAATCATTATGACGGTTTCCGTTCGCGCCGGGGGTAGTCGAGACATGGTGAAGGTCGAAATGTCGTTCCTCTACCCTGGGCTGTCCCGGACGCCTGCCTTGGCAGGCGTTCGAAGGGCTCGAAATGGCAGGGGTCCCGGGCGTGCATCTCAGGCATCCGGGCCCTCATAAGCCTGGACGATGCGGCCCACGACCGGGTGACGCACCACGTCGCTGATGCCGAAGGGCACGACGGAAATGCCCTCCACCCCCTCCAGCCGCGCGACGGCGTCCGCCAGACCGGAAATGCCCGGCTGCGGCAGGTCCACCTGACGCGGGTCGCCACAGATGACCATGCGGCTGCCTTCACCGAAGCGGGTCAGGAACATCTTCATCTGGGCGACGGTGGTGTTCTGCGCTTCGTCCAGCACGATGAACGCGTTGGACAGGGTGCGACCGCGCATGAAGGCGAGGGGGGCGATCTCGATCTCCCCCGACGCGATGCGGCGTTCGACCTGCTCTGCGGGGAGCGTGTCGTAGAGCGCGTCGTAGATCGGGCGGAGATAGGGGTCGACCTTCTCCTTCATGTCGCCGGGCAGGAAGCCAAGGCGCTCGCCCGCTTCCACGGCGGGGCGGGAGAGGATCAGGCGGTCGACGCTGCCGGTGATGAGCTGGCTCACGGCCTGCGCGACGGCGAGGTAGGTCTTGCCGGTGCCCGCCGGGCCCAGCGCGAAGATGATGTCGTTGCGGGTGAGCGCCTCCATATAGGTCACCTGCGTCGCGGAACGCGGGACGATGGTCTTCTTGCGCGTGCGGATCATGACCTTGGGCGGTTCGGCCACGTCATGGCGGATGATGCCGTCCAGCGTGGGTTCCGCGGACATGGCGATCACCGCTTCCACCGCGCCGGCATCGATTTCCTGGCCGGCGACGATACGGTTGTAGAGGCCTGTCATGACATCGCGCGCGCGGGCGGCCGCCTCGGCGTCCCCCTCGATCTGGAGCTTGTTGCCGCGCGCCGCGATATAGACGCCCAGGCGGTTTTCGATGGCCACCAGATTCTGGTCATATTGGCCGAACAGCGCGCCCAGCAGGTGCGGACGGTCGAAAGTGACTTCCAGCCGGGCGCGTTCTGCGACCTCGGTGCGGTGGTTATGATTGGGTTTCTTGGACATTCAGCAGCCTCCCTGTTCGTCAGTCATACTCGCGCGGGCGAGTATCCATCTCCTGTCGTTTGAGCCTGGTGGACAGGGCTGGAGATGGGTTCCCGTTGCCACGGGAACGACTGTGATTAGGTTCAAGCGGCCTTCCTCCTGCTGGGTTGTCCGGCCAGACTGTTCGGGCCGGCGCTGATGATATCGACTTCTACCATGTCCCCGATCGAAAGTTCCGGCGCGGTGACGTGGACGGACTGAAGCCAGGGCGTCTTGCCGATGAGCTGGCCGGGATGGCGGCCCTTGCGCTCCAGCAGGATGCCGGTGCGGCGGCCGACGGTGGCCGCGTTGAATTCCACCTGATGGCGGTTGATCAGCGCCTGCAGGCGGGCGAGCCGTTCGTCCATGACCTCCGCGGGGATCTGTCCGTCCATGTCGGCGGCGGGCGTGCCGGGGCGCGAACTATATTTGAAGCTGTAGCATTGGGCGTAGCGGACCTGCTCCACGATCTTCAGCGTATCCTCGAACTCGGCGTCGGTCTCACCGGGGAAGCCCACGATGAAGTCGCCGGAGAGCGCGATGTCCGGCCGGGCTTCGCGCACGCGTTCGATGATGCGCAGATAGCTGTCGGCGTCATGGCTGCGGTTCATCGCCTTCAGCACACGGTCGTTCCCCGACTGCACCGGCAGGTGGAGGAAGGGCATCAGCTTGGGTTCGTCGCCATGGGCCGCGATCAGCCCGTCGCTCATGTCGTTGGGATGGCTGGTGGTGTAGCGGATGCGCTTGAGGGCGTCGATCTTCGCCAGTTCGCGGACCAGCCGGTCCATGCCCTGCGTCCGGCCCCTGTCATCCTCGCCGGTCCAGGCATTGACGTTCTGGCCGAGCAGGGTGATCTCCCGCACGCCGCCGTCGACCAGCGCCTTCGCCTCGTCCAGGATCGCGGACCAACTGCGGCTGATTTCCGCGCCGCGTGTATAGGGGACCACGCAATAGGTGCAGAATTTGTCGCAGCCTTCCATGATCGTCAGGAAGGCGGTGGGGCGCACCTGCTTCGTGCGCGCGGGAAGGGCGCCGAATTTCGACGCCAGCGGCATGTCCGTGTCGACGGCCTGTTCGCCACGGCCCGCCTTGTCGATCAGGTCGGGCAGGCGGTGATAGGCCTGTGGGCCGACGACGATGTCGACATTGCGGGCGCGCCGCTGGATTTCGCCGCCCTCCGCCTGGGCCACGCAGCCGGCGACCGCGATCATCGGGCGGCTGCCGTCCTCGCGGGTCATGCGGCCGATGTCGGAATAGACCTTGTCCACCGCCTTTTCGCGGATGTGGCAGGTGTTGAGGATGACCAGATCCGCCTCGGCGCCGTCGGCCGCGGCGGTCATGCCGCGCTCGCCCAGCATTTCGGCCATGCGCTCGCCATCATAGACGTTCATCTGGCAGCCGAAGGATTTGACGTGGAAGGTCGCTGGAGTCTTTTGGGCGTCGTACCGATTCATGCGGTCCAGCTATACAAGGGGTGCGCCGCAAGTAAAAGGCGGCAGGTGCGCGGCGATGCTCGCGGCTATTCTTTCGCGGGCCGTCGCGGCCAAGGCCTTGCGATCAGGGCAGATTGCCGGATCGAACGGCTCCAGAAAGCGCAGGGTGACCTCCAGCCTGCCCTTGCGTTCCAGCAACCTCCTGACGTTCGCACACGCCGGCTCGTCACTGTGCCAGCTGATTTCGGCGGTGGCCGGACCATAGTCGATATGGACAGGCTGAATCCGCACCGAGCGCGGAGGAGGCAGCAGGACCGAGAGCAGGGATGGCTTGAACGGCAGGAGGCCGGTGCCGTCGCTGGTGGTGCCCTCCGGGAAAAGCGCCACCGGCTGATGCCCCGCCAGCGCGGCGCGCAAGGCGTCGAGTTGCGAAGAGAGCGCGCCGCGGCGCTCGCGGGCGACGAAGAGCGTGTTGTTCTGCGCGGCCAGCCAGCCGATGACGGGCCAGCGCGCAATGCCGTCATGCGCGACGAAGGCCGCACCCGTCGCACCGCCCAGCGCCAATATGTCCACCCAACTGACATGATTGGCGATGATGAAGCTGTCCCCTTGAAAGGGATGGCCATCGATCCGCACCCGGGCGCCGACGGAACGCGCCGCCAGCGCCAGAAAACGCGGCGGCCAGGGCGAACGGCGCCGGGCCGCGCGCCAGAGCAGATGCGGGATGAGGCAGAGCAGCAGGCTGGCGGCCAAAGCCGTCAGGCGCATGAAGCGGCGAAGTGCGGCCAAGCTGTCTCAGCTCTTGCGGTCGAGCGCGACGCCGTAAAGTTCCATCCGGTGGTCGACCAGGCGGAAGCCAAGCTTTTCCGCGATCTGCTTCTGAAGCTGCTCCAGTTCGGGATCGACGAATTCGATGACATTGCCCGTCTCGACATCGATCAGATGGTCGTGATGGGATTCGGGCGCCGCCTCATATCGGGCGCGGCCGTCACCGAAATCGTGACGATCCAATATGCCCGCCTCCTCGAAGAGGCGGACCGTGCGGTACACGGTGGCGATGGAAATGCCCGGATCGATGGCAGCGGAGCGCCTGTGCAGTTCCTCCACATCCGGGTGATCCGTGGCGTCGCTCAGCACCTGGGCGATGACGCGGCGCTGTTCGGTGATGCGCAGGCCCTTTTCATGGCAAAGGGCTTCGACGTCGATCTTGCGGTTCATGCAGGCTCACTTGGCTGGAATGTGCGTAAGTTCGGAAAAGAGCCTAGCGGCTTTCGTCCTAGTATAAAAGGGGCGCGCGATACGCGCACCCCTTGCATGGGCGTTTGCCTGCGCTTTGCGCGTTTATTTGGGAGCGCGGACGCGACGGCGCTTGGTGCCGAGGCCGATCTTCTTGGCCAGGCTGCGGCGCTGTTCGGCATAGTTGGGCGCGACCATCGGATAATCGGCCGGCAGGCCCCATTTAGCGCGATAATCTTCGGGCGTCATCTGATAATGAGTCATCAGGTGGCGCTTCAGCATCTTCAGCTTCTTGCCGTCTTCCAGGCAGATGATGTAGTCGGGCTTGATCGACGAGCGGACGGAGACGGCGGGTTCGGGCTTCACCTCCGGCGCGGCGGCGGGAGTGGCCAGACCGGAAAGCGCGGCGTGCACATTCTGGATCAGGGTAGATACGTCAGAGACGGCAACGCTGTTGTTCGAGACATGGGCCGCGACAATATCCGACGTCAAAGTAATGAGCAGTTCGCTCTGCGCTGATTCAGTTTCCATTTCTTTTCCCTGCGAAGGCTATTGGTTGCGCGACCCGCCCGAGGAAAATCATTTCAGGAGCGGTATGGGTCAGCTATACCGATGGTTTCTGTTTTGCAAGGGCGGATTTAAATCATCTAAGCATGTCGATACGAAAGCTTAGCGCGTCGTGAAGTTGTCCATCGTTGCCGCGATAGTAACCGGGACGGCGGTGTACATATTCGAACCCGGCTTTTTCATATAGCCTTATTGCCGTATTCGACGCGCGAACTTCCAGATTCATCGACGTAATGCCCCGCTTGCGCGCCGTCCTGAGGCTGTCGAGCAGCAGGTCCTCGCCAATGCCCCTCCCGCGCCAGAGCGGGCTGACGGCCAACAGCAGCAATTCGCATTCGTCAAGCACGGAACGGACCAGCGCGAAGCCGACCGGCGCGGCGTCGATCCGGGCGATGGTGAGCCAGGTTCCCGGCATGGTCATCACCCCGGCGAGCTGCGGCAATGTCCATGCTTCGCCAAAGGCCGGGTCGAAGGCGCGCACCATGACGTCCATGGCATCGCTCATCGCGTTGCGTTCGCCATCCTCATAGGTCTGGAGCGTCAGGCCGGGCGTCGTCATGACGCTGCCCGTTCCGCCATCGGACGCGCATCCGCGCCACGGCAATAAAGGGGGGAGGGCGGGAGCGACGGGAGCCCGGCGATCAGCGGATAGTCCGCGGCATCGGGATACAGGCTGACCGCCATGCCATGACCGCGCGCCGTCACCAGCGCTTCGGCGCCGGTGCCGTAGATGGTGGGCTGCGTCAATTGCTTCGCCAGTTCGGCAATCGGTGTGGAGGCAGGCGGGCCGAGGGGCGCAAGCCCGTCAGTGGAGAAGGCCTGCCAGAACAACTCGCCATGACCGCCGGTAATGGTGACGGCCAGGGACTCGTCCTTATGATCCCCTGCCGCCGCCCTGGCCGCGATCATGGCGAGCGCGCCATAGCCATGCAGCGGAATGTTCCAGGCCAGCGCCAGCGCCCGCGCGGCGGCGATCCCGATGCGCACGCCGGTGAAGCTGCCGGGGCCGACATCGACGGCGATCGCATCGGCCCGGCCGCCGTCGGGCAGGGCAGCGATGGCGGGCAGCAGCGCTTCGGCATGGCCACGCCCGACGATTTCATGAAAATGGCCCAGGGGCGCTCCGTCATCGAGCAGCGCCACGGACAGCGCCTGTGTCGCGGTGTCGATGACCAATATGCGCAAAGAAAACCCCTGTTGACCGCTCGCCCGATGCGATGCCCGGCTCTGCGGTTAATCGATCGGCACGGGTTTGCCAATTGTTCCCGGCCAACTGTTTCGCCGCTCAGACGGCGCGGACCTCCGTCACTTCGGGCACATAATGTTTGAGCAGTTGTTCGATCCCGTTCTTCAGCGTCGCCGTGGAGGAGGGGCAGCCGGAACAGGCGCCCTGCATGCGCAGATAGACGGTTCCCTTGTCGAAGCCGCGATAGATGATGTCGCCGCCGTCATTGGCCACGGCCGGCCGGACACGGGTGTCGATCAGCTCGCGAATCTGGGCGATGATCTCCTCATCTTCCGGATCGTCCGTAAATTCCTCCTCCTCGGGGACGAAGATTTCGCCTGCCGAGCCGGGCGCGAACAGCGGCATGTTGGCGGAGAAATGTTCGAGCAGGATCGAAAGGATGTCGGGCTTCACATCGCTCCACTGCGCGCCGGGCGCGATGGTGACGGAAATGAAGTCCCCGCCGAAAAAGACCCCCGTCACGTCGCCCAGGCCGAACAGCGCATCGGCCAGCGGCGAAGCCTCCGCTTCTTCCGGTGTGGCGAAATCGCGGGTGCCCATGCCCATGACCACGCGGCCGGGAATGAACTTGACGGTTGCCGGATTGGGCGTCGCTTCGGTCTCGATCAACATGCGCGCTATGTGGAGAGAAGACTGCGCAAGATCAAGCTTTCGTGCTAAATTGACTCCTGCAAATCGCTTGGCGCCGTCGATTGAGTCCCGCCTGAGATCGAAGGGAGAGAGAAGATGAGCAATAAGGCCGACATCCGCCACCGCTTCTGGACGGAATTGTCGCAAAGCCCGTTCCTGATGGTCGGGTTGAGAGGGTCGCCCGATCACAGCATGCCCATGACGGCGCAGCTCGATCCCGGCGCGAACCATTGCTTCTGGTTCTATACGACGCGGGAGAACCGGCTGGCGAGGGGCGGACCGGCCATGGCCCAGTTCGCAGGCAAGGGACATTTCCTGTTCGCCTGCATCGACGGCACTCTGGTCGAGGAGACGGACCCGGCGGTGATCGACCGGTACTGGACCCATGACGTAGCGAGCTGGTATCCCGGCGGACGGCAGGACCCGCATCTGACGATGCTCCGTTTCGATCTTGGCCGCGCGGAAATCTGGCGTGCCGACATGTCGCTTGGCGGCATGTTCCGGCAAATGTTCGGCGGAGACGTGCGCGAAGAGATGCGGAGCAAGCATGTGGAGGTGACGTTGTAGGGGGAAGCGAAAGCCGCCACTTGCTTTTTCCCGCCATTCCCGCCATATGCGCTGCAACGCAGCAGCGGGCTTCACGCCCCTTCCAGCGATTGGCAGCGTGATCGCTTCGGCCCGAACGGGCATCGGGGCCGGCCAATGAAAGTCTGCGCCAAGCTTTGAGGCTTCCCTTTTCACGCGGGTCGTTTCGTAACCCGCCTTGCGTCCCGGCCCTGCCGGAAGACGCCGGGGCCCATTCGTGAGTTATCATCCATGCAATTTACCGACCTTGGCCTTGCCGAGCCGATCCTGAAGGCGCTGGCCGCCAAGAAATATGCCTCGCCGACGCCGATCCAGGCGCAGGCCATTCCCGTGCTGCTGAAGGGCAAGGACCTGTGCGGCATCGCGCAGACCGGCACCGGCAAGACCGCTGCCTTCGCGCTGCCCAGCCTTGACCATTTCGCCCGCAATCCCAAGCCGACGCCGCTCCAGGGCTGCCGCATGCTGGTGCTGTCGCCGACGCGCGAACTCGCCGCGCAGATCGCGCAGAGCTTCCGCGACTATGGCCGCTTCCTGAAGCTGTCCGTGGAGGTGGTGTTCGGCGGCGTGCCGATCAACCGGCAGATCCGGGCGCTGGGGCGCGGCGTCGACATCGTCGTGGCGACGCCGGGCCGTCTGCTCGACCTGATCGACCAGCGCGCCTTCACCATCAAGGATACCGAGATATTCGTCCTCGACGAAGCCGACCAGATGATGGACATGGGCTTCATCCACCCGTTGAAGCGCATCGCCAAGCTGCTGCCGAAGGAGCGGCAGAACCTCTTCTTCTCCGCCACCATGCCGGGCGAGATCGAGGCGCTGGCCAGCCAGTTCCTGCACGATCCGGTCAAGGTGAGCGTCGCGCCGCAGTCGACCACGGCGGAGCGGGTCCGGCAGCAGGCTACCTTCGTCAACCAGATGGAGAAGCAGGCGCTGCTCAACCTGACGATCCAGAAGGAAGACATCGACCGCGCGCTGATCTTCACCCGGACCAAGCATGGCGCCGACCGGGTCGTGCGCTTTCTGGAGGGCGCGGGCATCCAGGCCGTGGCGATCCATGGCAACAAGAGCCAGGCGCAGCGGACCACCGCGCTCCAGGCCTTCCGCCATGGCCATGTGAAGCTGCTGGTGGCGACCGACATCGCCGCGCGCGGCATCGACGTGTCGGGTGTCAGCCATGTCATCAATTTCGAACTGCCCAATGTGCCGGAACAATATGTCCACCGCATCGGCCGCACGGCGCGGGCAGGGGCGGAGGGCGTTGCGATCAGCTTCGTGGCGGACGACGAGCGGCCTTATCTGAAGGCCATCGAGCGGACGACCAAGGTGAAGCTGGACGTTGTCCCGCTGCCGGAGAATTTCGTCGAGGCGGTGCGCAATCTTCCCAAGGCCGCGCCGCAGCGCAAGGGTCGGGAGCAGACGCCGGAGCAGAAGACGCGGCGCGCCGACGGGCAACGCCGCTATCAGGACCAGCAGAAGCAGCAGCGCGGCAATACCGAACGGGCGCATCGGCCGGATGGCGAAGCTGCGAAGCCGGCAAAGAAGAATTTCCGGCGCCGTCGCGGCGGCAGCAATGTCGGCGCGCATAAGGGCGCGGTGCAGAAGACCGGCGGGCGGTAATCCTGGATATGATGGGCTCCTGCGAAGGCAGGAGCCCAGTCCTGCCGTTTGACCGGATTCCCGTCTTCGCGGGAAGATGAGGTTCCTTCCTCTTTGTCAGTGGCCATTCAGGAAAATCTCTTTAGGCTGCACGGCCATGAGCTTTTCCTTCCGGCGTTCCGCCGCTTCGCTGTCCGTCCTTGCCCTGCTGCTTTCGGGAATGCCCGCGCCTCTGGGGGCGAAGACGGACCCGACTGCCACATCCACGGCGCCGGGCTCGACCAAGGCGCAGGTCAGGCCATGGCTCTACGAGAACAGCGATGTTCCGATCGATCCGGCCTGGCGCTTCGGCACCCTGTCCAATGGCGTGCGCTATGCCGTCCGCCGCAATGGCGTTCCGCCGGGTCAGGTGTCGGTCCGGCTGCGGATCGACGCCGGCTCGCTGATGGAGCAGTCCGATGAGCTGGGATATGCCCATTTCATGGAGCATCTGACCTTCCGCGGCTCCCGCCATGTGCCCGACGGGGAATCCAAACGCATCTGGCAGCGGCTGGGCGTCACCTTCGGCAGCGACAGCAATGCACAGACGACGCCGACCGGGACCACCTATGCGCTCGACCTGCCGCAGGCGACGCAGGCCAGCCTGGGCGAAAGCATGAAGATACTCGCCGGCATGATGGCCGACCCCAATATCGTCGAGAGCGCCGTGAATGCCGAGCGCGCCGTGGTCCTTGCGGAAAAGCGGGAGAGCGATGGGCCGCAGATGCGGATTTCCGATGCGACAAGACGGCATTTCTTCGCTGGCCAGCCGCTGGCCGACCATAGCCCCATCGGCACGGTGGCAACGCTGAATGCCGTCACGGCGGCGAAGATGGAAGCTTTTCACCAGCGCTGGTACCGCCCGGAAAATGCCGTGATCTCTATTGCGGGCGACATCGACCCGGCCATGGCCGAACAATTGATCAAGGATAATTTCGGCTCCTGGACCGTCCCCGGAAAGGGCGCGCCGCTACCCGATTTCGGGGAGCCCGACCCCAAGGCCCCGGCAACCAGGGTGACGGTGGAGCCCGGCGCGCCCACCGGTCTCACCATGGCCTGGCTGCGCCCGTGGAAGCCGCATGCCGACACCATCGTCTACAATCAGGACAAGCTGACCGACATGCTGGCCCTGCAGATCATCAGCCGCCGTCTGGAACAGGCTGCGCGCAGCGGCGGCAGCTTCCTGCAGGCAAGCGTGGATCAGCAGGATGTCAGCCGGTCCGCCGATGGCACCTTCGTCACCATCGTGCCCACGGGCGAGAATTGGGAAAAGGCGTTGGGAGACGTGCGCGCGATCATAGAGGATGCCAAGGCCGCGCCGCCAAGCCAGATAGAGATCGACCGCGAATATGCGCAGATGGACACCGCACTCGCGATCCAGGTCGAGAATGCCGATACGGAGGCGGGCGCCAAGCAGGCGAGCGACCTGGTGAGCGCGGTCGACATTCGCGAAACCACGGTCAGCCCGCAGGCGGCGCTGGACATCTTCCGCTCCGGCAAGACGGGCATGACGCCGCAGAAGATATTGGATTCGACCCGGCGGCTCTTCTCCGCCGGCGTCTTCCGCGCGCAGCTGATCACTGGCAAGGTCCAGCCCGGCGTCGACGCGAAGCTGGCCGCCGCTGTCGCCGCGCCGGTCAAGGCGGCGACCAATGCGCGGCTGGCGGACAAGGTTGTGACCATGGCCGACCTGCCGAAGCTCGGCGCGCCGGGGAAGGTCGTTTCGCGTACGCCCATCGGCCTGCCGGGGATGGAAAGCATTGTCTTCTCCAACGGCGTCAAGCTGACCCTGTTCGCCAATGATGCGGAAACGGAGAAGGTGCGGATCAACGTCCGCTTCGGTCATGGCCAGCAGGCCTTTTCCCCGACCCGGCCCGTGCCGGGCTGGGCGGCGGATTATGCGCTGGTGGCGAGTGGAATAGGGAAGCTGGGCCAGCGGGAACTCGATGACCTGACCAATGGCCGCCGCATGGGGATGGATTTCGCCATCGACGACGATGCCTTTGAAATGCAGGCCGTAACGCGTCCGGCGGATTATAAGGACCAGTTGCTGCTGTTCGCGACCAAGCTGTTTGCGCCGGGATGGGACCCCGCGCCGATCGCGCGCGTGAAGACGGGGGCAGGGGTCGCCTATGACGCAATGGAGCGGGCGCCGGATTCCGTGCTGGCTCGGGACCTCAACTGGTTGCTGCACGACAAGGATGTGCGGTTCCGCACGCCTTCGCGGGCGGAGATCGACGCGCTGACTCCACAAGCCTTCCGCGCCACATGGGAACCGCTGCTGGCATCCGGGCCCGTCGAGATACAGATTTTCGGGCAGGTGAAGGCGGACGATGCCATTGCAGCCGTGGCGGCGACCTTCGGTGCGCTGCCGCAGCGGGCGGATGTCCCGGTTCCCGCCGCCAACAAGCTGATGCGCTTTCCCGCCCATGTCGAAAGCCCGGTGATCCTGCGGCACAAGGGCGACAAGGAGCAAGCGGCGGCGGTCATGGCATGGCCCACGGCAGGCGGGTTCGCACTGACGAAGGAAGCGCGGCAGCTTGAAATCCTGACGCAGATTTTCAACGATCGGCTGTTCGACAAGCTGCGTTCGACCGAAGGCGCGGCCTATTCGCCCAGCGTCCAGAACAACTGGCCATTTTCCTATGAAAGCGGCGGTTACATATTGGTGACGAGCCAAGTGCGCCCGGATCGCGTCCGTTATTTCTATGGCGTGGTGAAGGACACGGCGGCGGACCTCGTCAAAAATCCGGTGAGCGAGGATGAATTGCAGCGCGCCGTCGCGCCGATGCGGCAATTGCTGATGCGGGCAGGGACAGGCAATGCCTTCTGGATGAACCAGATGGAGGGCGCTACCCACGACCCGCGCTATGTACAGGCGATGCAGACCATGGCGCAGGACATGCTGACCGTCACGCCAACCGATATTCAGGCGCTGGCGGCCAAATATCTGGTGTCCGGCAAGAGCTGGTCTGCGGTGGTGCTGCCCGATGGCGTCGCCGCCAAATAGCCGGACCGGCGGCTCAGGCCGGGACGCGCTCCGTCTGTTCCAGCAACTGGCTGTAGAGCCGCACATATTCCATGTGGATCGCGCGGATTTCCGGATTGCGGGAGCGGGCGGCCAGCCTGCGATTGCGGTCCAGCCGCGCCTCGAAATAGCTGCGGTCGAACGACATGTTGATACCCATTTCTTGCCTCCCGGGGGAACGATTTGGGGGCAGGAATGTTTCCGGCGGCCGAAAGTTGCGGCTGATTTCAGGCATTTCTGCTGCAACGCGGCAGACTGACCGGAAGCCGAGCCGGACCGAAGCCCGCGCCTTCAGTCCATGGCGCGAAGCGCGGCGACGATCATGAAGGCCGCGCATTTGGCGGTACGCTCAGCGCTGATGGTCGGTGCCGACAGGCTGCGATGGCCCAACCCGAACAAACAGGCCAGGATCATTTCTTCGGCGCTTTTCAGCGCTTCGCCCGACAATCCGGGGTTTGCGACGCAGGCGAAATCCCCCAAGGATTTCCGCAGGCCGTTGCACATGTCGGCAATCGTGCCCGCGACCCGCGCGTTGCGGAATCCTTCGGCCAGAATATCGAAGGACAGGGCCTCATGCGGGTTGTCCATCACCTCCAGCAACAGCAGTTCGAAGGTCCGCTCTATGCTGATCTCCCCTGCCTCGAGCCGGTTCTGCAAGCTCAGGATCGTCGCTTCGCGTTCGCGCGTATCGCTATTCACGATCGCTTCGATAATGTCTTCCTTGCCCTTGAACAGCCGGTAGATCTGGCCGACGGACACATGCGCCGCGGCAGCCAGTTCGGCCATCGCGCTCTGATGAAAACCGTTGGCGGCGAACAGATCGCGGGCCGCATCCAATATGCGGTCCCTGGCATTCCGTTCATGTTGCAATGCAGCCAAAAATCTTCGTCCCGTCTTTTTTACTCTTGAACAAATTGTGGCATGTTCCTACCTGCCGCGCAAGCGGAATGAACGTTCATTCCAATTGAAGCCACCAGTGGAAACGGAGCATCGACCGATGCAAAAGGGGATTTTTGTCGGACTGTTCGCCTGCGCGTCGGCCCTTGCGCTGGGCGCCTGTGGCCAGCAGCAGCAGCCTGCGCCGCCGCCGCCCGCGGTCGGTGTGGTGAAATTGACGGTGGAAAACGCTCCGCTGACGACCGAGCTTCCCGGCCGCATCGCCGCAGTGGAAACGGCAGAGGTCCGGCCCCAGATCAGCGGCGTCATCCGCCGCCGCCTGTTCACCGAAGGCGCCGTGGTGCGTGCGGGCCAATTGCTCTACGAGATCGAGGATGCGCCCTATCGCGCCGCCCTGGGGCAGGCGCAGGGCGCTCTCTCTCGGGCGCAGGCATCGATCCGGGCGACGGGACTGCAGGCGCAGCGTTACAAGGAACTGGTCGGCATCAACGCCGTCAGCCGGCAGGAGGCCGACAATGCCGCCGCCTCGGCCCAGCAGGCGCGCGCCGATGTCGCCGCGCAGCGGGCGGCGGTGCAGGCCGCGCAGGTGAACCAGGATTTCACCCGCATAAGGGCCCCCATTTCCGGGCGGATCGGCCGTTCCCTGTTCACGCCGGGCGCGTTGGTGCAGGCAGGACAGGCCGACCCGCTGGCGACGATCCAGCGGACCGACGTCGTCTATGTCGACGTGACCCAGTCGGCCGCGCAGATCATCGACCTCAAGCAGGCGATGAAAGCAGGCGGCGTCAGTGCCGCTAACGGCGCGCGGGTCCAGTTGCTGCTGCCCAATGGCAGCGTCTATCCGATCGAGGGGCGTCTGCAATTTTCCGAGGTGACGGTCGATCCCAGTTCGGGCGCGGTGACGCTGCGTGCGACCTTCGCCAATCCGGACGGCCTGTTGCTGCCCGGCATGTATGTGCGGGCCAGGCTGGTCGAGGGCCAACGCAGCCAGGCGATCCTTGCGCCGCAGCAGGGCATCACCCGCGATGCGCGGGGCCGGGCCACCGCCATGGTGGTGGGTGCGGACAACAAGGTCGAACTGCGTCAGGTCGAAACCGACCGGGCCATTGGCGACAAGTGGATCGTCACCAAGGGGCTGAGGGCGGGAGACAGGCTGGTCGTGGAGGGCCTGGTGAACCTGCGGCCCGGAACGGTCGTGAAGCCGGGCGCGCCGCAGCAGGTGACGGCGGGCAGGCAGGCGAATGCCGGCGGGGCGAACTAAGTCATGGCCCGCTATTTCATCGACAGGCCCATCTTCGCATGGGTCATCGCCATCGTCATCATGCTGGCCGGCATTCTGGCCCTGCGCTCGCTGGCCGTGGCGCAGTTTCCGGAGATCGCGCCGCCCGCGGTGACGATCGCGACCACCTATCCAGGCGCGAATGCGGAAACGCTGGAAAGCACGACGACGCAGATCATAGAGCAGCAGCTCAAGGGCATCGACAATCTCCGCTACTTCTCGTCCAGCAGCGATTCGGCGGGCAACCTCACCATCACCCTGACCTTCGAGCAGGGAACGGATGCCGACATCGCGCAGGTCCAGGTCCAGAACAAGCTGGCCCAGGCCACCCCCCTGTTGCCGCAGGAAGTGCAGCAACAGGGCCTGCGCGTCACCAAATCCACCTCGACCTTCCTGATGATCATGGCCGTCTATGCCGATGACGGCATTCATGATCAGCAGGATGCGGGCGATTTCGTCGCTTCCGCCCTGCAGGATCCGATCAGCCGCGTCGACGGCGTGGGGGATACCCAGTTGCTGGGCGCGCAATATGCGATGCGCATCTGGCTCGATCCCTATAAGATGGCCAATCTGGGCGTCACCACCGGCGACGTCAAATCCGCCATACGCGCCCAGAATGCGCAGGTTTCCGCAGGCCAGATCGGCGGCACGCCGTCGCCCCGCGGCCAAGCGCTGAACGCCACCGTGACGGCGCAGTCGCGCCTCAGGACCCCCGAGGAGTTCCGGCAGATCCGGCTGCGCAGCAACAGCAACGGATCGGTCGTCTATCTGGCGGATGTCGCCAGGGTGGAGTTGGGTGCGGAAAGCTACAGCTTCGGCGCGAGGTTCAATGGCCATCCGGCCGCCGGCTTCGGCGTAAGGCTGGCGCCGGGCGCCAATGCGCTCGATACGGTGGAAGGCGTGAAGAACCGGGTCAACGAACTATCGAAAACCTTCCCGAGCTGGGTCAAATACGACTTCCCGGTGGACAATTCGACCTTCGTGAAACTGTCGGTGGAGCAGGTCATCCACACGCTGTTCGAAGCGACGCTGCTCGTCTTCGTGGTGATGTTCCTGTTCCTTCAGAACTGGCGCGCCACGCTGATCCCCACCATTGCGGTGCCGGTCGTGCTGCTGGGATCGCTGGCGATCCTCTATGCGGCGGGGTTCACCATCAATACGCTGACGCTGTTCGGCATGGTGCTGGCGATCGGCCTGCTGGTCGACGACGCCATCGTCGTGGTCGAGAATGTCGAGCGCATCATTCAGGAAGAGGGGCTTAGCCCGAAGGAAGCCGCGAAGAAGTCGATGGACGAGATCAGCGGCGCGCTGATCGGTATCGGTCTGGTGCTGTCGGCGGTGTTCCTGCCCATGGCGTTCTTCGGCGGGTCGACGGGCGTGATCTTCCGCCAGTTCTCCATCACCATCGTGTCCGCCATGGTGTTGTCGGTGCTGGTCGCGTTGATCCTGACGCCCGCGCTTTGCGCGACGATCCTGCGGCCCCGGGGGCACAGCCATGTCTGGACCGGCCCGTTGGGGTCGCGCTTCGGCCGCTTCTTCGACTGGTTCAACCGGACCTTCGACCGCAATGTCGTGCGATACGGCGCGACCGTGGAGAAGGTCGAGCGGCGCTGGGGCCGCACGATGCTGGTCTATGCATTGATCGTCGCGGGGATGGCGCTGGTCTTCCTGCGCCTGCCTGGCGGTTTCCTGCCCGATGAAGATCAGGGCATCATCATCAACCAGGTGTCGCTCCCGACCGGGTCGACGCTGGAGGAGACCGAACGGACGCTGGCGAAGGTGCGCGATCACTATATGACGGACGAGAAGCGGAATGTTGCCGCCGTCTTTACCATCTCCGGCTTCGGCTTCGTGGGCCAGGGCCAGAATGTCGGCCTCGCCTTTGTCAGGATGAAGGACTGGTCGCAGCGCGAGGGCGCCGACAACAAGGTGTCCGCCATCGCTTTGCGTGCCAATGGCGCGTTCCAGCGGATTTCCGCAGGCATGGCGATCGCCTTCGTGCCGCCCGCCGTGCAGGAACTGGGCAATGCCACCGGCTTCGACTTTCAGCTCGTGGACCGCGCCGGGCTGGGCCATGACAGGATGCTGGAGGCGCGCAACCAGTTGCTGGGCATGGCCATGGCCGACAAGCGGCTGGCGCAGGTGCGCCCCAACGGGCTGGAGGATACGCCGCAGCTCAAGCTCGACGTCGATCAGGCGGCAGCGGGCGCGCTGGGCATCGCCCAGTCCGATGTCAACGATACGATCAGCACGGCGATGGGCAGCAGCTACGTCAACGACTTCATCGACCGCGACCGGGTGAAGCGCGTCTATGTGCAGGCCGATGCGCCGTTCCGGACCACGCCGGATTCGATCGGCGTGCTGCATGTGCGGGGAAGCGGCGGCGCGATGGCGCCGATCTCTTCCTTTGCGACGACCGAATGGACCCATGGCCCGGCGAAGCTGGAGCGGTTCAACGGCGTGCCGTCGATGCAGATCATGGGTGCGCCCGCGCCGGGCGTTTCGACCGGCGAGGCGATGAAGGCGATGGAGGAAATGGCGGCCAAGCTGCCGGCAGGCGTCGGTTATGAATGGAACGGCATTTCCTATGAGGAGAAGACCTCAGGCGGGCAGGCGCCGGCGCTTTATGCGCTGTCGATGCTGATCGTGTTCCTGTGCCTGGCTGCGCTTTATGAAAGCTGGTCCGTGCCCATCGCCGTGATGCTGGTGGTGCCGCTGGGCGTGTTCGGCGCGGTGGTCGCCGCGATGCTGGTCGGCCTCAACAACGACATCTACCTTCAGGTCGGCCTGATCACGACCATCGGCGTGTCGGCCAAGAACGCCATCCTGATCGTCGAATTCGCCGAGGAGAAGATGCGCGAGGGGCTGCCACCCGCGCGGGCGGCGCTGGAGGCGGGCAAGCTGCGCCTGCGGCCGATCCTGATGACCAGCTTCGCCTTCGTCTTCGGCGTGCTGCCGCTGGCGGTGGCGAAGGGCGCGGGCGCAGGCGGCCAGAACGCCATAGGCTGGGCCGTGGTCGGCGGCATGCTGTCCGCGACGGTGCTCGCCATCTTCTTCGTGCCGGTCTTCTTCACTGTCGTGAAGCGGCTGTTCCGCGAACATCATGGCAAGGATCAGGGCGGGCATGAGGGCGTCGCCCGCCTGGGTCCGCAGGAGGCATGAGGATAATGAACAAGATGAAGCCGTTTTCGGCGGCTGCTCTGGCGCTGACGCTCGCGGCCTGCGACATGGCGCCCAAATATGTGCGCCCTGCCTTGCCGGTGCCGGGGGGGAGCCCGCAGGGGCCGGCCTATCCGGCTGGGCAGGGGCAGGCGATCGTTCCGGCGGATACGGCCTGGAAGGATTTCTTCGTCGATCCCCGCCTGGCGCGGGTGATCGAGACGTCGCTGGCCAATAATCGCGACCTGCGTGTCGCCCTTGCCAATGTCGAGCAGGCGCGGGCGCAATATCGCGTGCGGCGGGCGGACATATTTCCCACTGTGAACGCCAGCGGCAGCGCCACCTATCAGGATACGCCCTTCTCGCAGGTCGGGACCGGCCGGATGGACATCTATTCGGCGTCCGTAGGCGTGTCGGCCTGGGAAATCGACCTGTTCGGCCGGGTGCGCAACCTCAGCAGGGCGGCGCAGGAACAATATTTCGCATCGGTCGAGAACCGGAATGCGGCGCAGACCGCGCTGGTCGCAGAGGTCGCGAACGCCTGGCTAGCCATGGCGGCGGATCAGGAGCGGCTGAGGATTGCGCGCGATCTGGAAAAAGCCTTCGGCCAGACGCTGGACCTCACCAAGGCCCGCTTCGCCAAGGGGATCGCGTCGGAACTGGAAGTGCGGCAGGCGCAGACCAGCCATGACCGGGCGCGGTCCGATATTGCCGAAGCGACGACCCTGGTGGCGCAGGACCAGAATGCGCTGAACCTGCTGGCCGGTATGACGGTGGCGGCGGAGGACTTGCCGGCGGCGATGCCGGATGGCGACGTCACCCTCTCCAACCTGCCGGCCGACCTGCCTTCCACGGCTTTGCTGCGACGCCCGGACATCATGGCGGCCGAACATCAGTTGCTGGCGGCCAATGCCAATATCGGCGCGGCGCGAGCGGCCTTCTTCCCGAATATCTCCCTGACTGCGGCGTTCGGGACGTTGAGCCTTGGCCTGTCCAATCTGTTCAAGTCGGGCAGCGACACATGGTCGGTGGTGCCGTCCGCCAGCCTGCCGATCTTCGATTTCGGCCGCAACAAGGGCAATCTGCGCTATGCGCGGGCCACCTATGACGCGATGGTCGCCACCTATGAGAAGAGCGTGCAGGCGGGTTTCCGCGAAGTCGCCGATGCGCTTGCCCGGCGCGGCACGATGACGGAGCAAATGGAGGCGCAGACATCCCTGCGGGATGCGGCGCGGGTAAGCTATCGCCTGTCGGAAGCGCGGTTCCGCGCCGGCGTCGATCCCTTCCTGACCACGCTGGATGCGCAGCGGACGCTCTATAATGCCGAACAGAGCCTGCTGGCGACACGGCTGGCGCGCGCCGCGAACATGGTCGAATTGTATCGCGCGATGGGTGGCGGCCTGAAATGATCTTTGACCGCAAGCGGCGGGAAGGCGGCCATGCATGTCATGCCCCATGCTGGCGTCGGCAAAGGGCTGAAAGGACAGGGCATGACTTATGCATATCGGACGCTGGCATCGCCCGTCGGTGAACTGACGCTGGTCGCGTGCGAGGCGGGGCTGGCGGCGGTCCTGTGGCAGGATGACGATCCCCGGCGGGTGCCCATGGGGCAGCGGACCGAAAGGGTCGATCATCCGGTGCTGGAGGAAGCGGGACGGCAACTGAATGAATATTTCGCCGGGCAGCGGGAGACGTTCGATCTGCCGCTGCATTTCAACGGCACGGATTTTCAGAAAAGCGTCTGGACCGCGCTGCTGACCATCCCCTTTGGAGAAACGCGCAGCTATGCCGACATTGCCCGCCAGATCGGGAGACCGTCCGCCTGCCGCGCAGTGGGTGCCGCCAATGGGCGCAACCCGATTTCCATCATCGCGCCGTGCCACCGGGTGGTGGGCGCCAACGGCGCACTGACGGGCTTTGCAGGCGGCTTGAAGGCCAAAAGCTATCTGCTTGGTCTGGAGGGAAAATTTCTCTGACATCCATTCGAAAATGGCGCACCCAAGAGGATTCGAACCTCTGGCCTTTGCCTTCGGAGGGCAACGCTCTATCCAGCTGAGCTATGGGTGCGTGTCGCTGGTGCGAAGGGCCGCTTAGCAAAGCCCAATCGCTCGCGCCAGCATCAAAATCGCCTCAGGCCAAAGTTATTTCGCCATTTTCTGCATCGGCTGGAATTTCCCAAGGCCGCAGCTCGGTCCACGCTGCAATCCGCCGGTCTGGTAGAGCACCGTGATGATGTCCACCGAGCAGAGCTGGGACAGGCTGGTCTTGTAGAGGAAGCGCCGCTCGAAACCCAGGCTGGGGCAACTCATCGGCAGGATATTGCGATAGACCTTGTTGCCGTTCATGATGAAATCGATGGTCCTGTCGTCGCGGACCTCGGTGGAGCGGATCGCATTCAGTTGAACGCAATCGACCGGCTTGCCGGCCGGGACCAGATTGTCCGGAGCCTTTCCGGCGAGGGCAGGGGCAGCCGTGCAGGCGAGTGCCGCGGCCAGGGCGAATTGGCGGATAAGGGGGGCAGACATATCGTCTCTCCTGTTGACTGTCCGGATGACGTCGCGGGAGCCTGTCATCCGTCCTGTCGCTCCTTCTACCGCGCGGCGGCTGAACCGCGCAATAATCAGGGGCTGGTGCCGGGCGCGGGCGTCTTGGGCTTGAAGCGGCAGAGGTCGGCCACGATGCAGCGCCAGCATTCGGGCTTGCGCGCCTTGCAGACATAGCGGCCATGCAGGATCAGCCAGTGATGGGCATCGCGGCGGAAGGGGCCGGGAACGTTTTTCTCGAGCTTCAGTTCGACGGCAAGCGGCGTCTTGCCCGGCGCTAGGCCGGTACGGTTGCCGACACGGAAGATGTGGGTGTCGACTGCGAATGTTTCCTGCCCGAACGCGGTGTTGACCACGACATTGGCGGTCTTTCGCCCGACGCCGGGCAGGGTGGTCAGGACATCGCGATCCTGCGGCACCTCTCCGCCGAAATCGCGCAGGAGGATTTCGGACAGGGCGATGACGTTCTTCGCCTTGGCGTTGAAGAGGCCGATGGTCTTGATATGCTGCTTCAGGCCTTCTTCGCCCAGTTCCACCATCTGCTGTGGCGTGTGGACATCGCGGAAGAGCGCGCGGGTCGCCTTGTTGACGCCCACGTCCGTCGCCTGCGCGGAAAGCACCACCGCGACCAGCAACTGATAGACATTGCCATATTCCAGCTCCGTTCGGGGCGCCGGATTGGCTTCAGCGAGGCGGCTGAAGAAATCGAAGATCTGGTCCTTCTTCATCGGCGTTTACAGGCCCAGCACGCCTTTCATGTCGTAGCGGCCGACAGGTTGGCCGATCAGCCATTGGGCCCCCTTCACCGCGCCCCGCGCGAAGATGACGCGGTTTTCGGCGCGATGGCCGATTTCGATTCGCTCGCCCTCGGCCGCGAGGATCACCTGATGGTCGCCCGCCACCGATCCGCCGCGCAATGCCGCAAAGCCGATCGCACCCCTGGCCCGTGCGCCGGTGATGCCGTCGCGCCCGCGTTCGCTATGGTCGGCAAGAGCGATACCGCGCCCGCGCGCGGCGGCTTCGCCCAACAACAGCGCAGTGCCGGAAGGCGCATCGACCTTATGACGATGGTGCATTTCGACGATCTCTATGTCCCAATCGTCGTTGAGGCGCGCCGCAGCCTGTTCCACCAGCGCCGCCAGCAGGTTGACGCCCAGAGAGGTATTGCCGGTCTGGAGGATCGGGACTTGCCTTGACGCTTCGTCGATCAGCGCATGGTGCGCGGATTCCAGTCCGGTGGTGCCGATGAGGATCGGCTTCTTCGCCGCAATGCAGGCGTCCAGATGGGCCGACAGGGCGGCGGGCACGGAAAAGTCGATCAGCACGTCGCTTTGCTCGGCCAGGGCAAGCGGATCGGCAGTGATGGCGATGCCGGGGGCAAGCTCTCCCGCGCAACCGCGGTCGGTGCCTCCGGCGATTGCCAGCCCAGCCTCCTGAGCGACCTGCGCGATGGCGCGTCCCATGCGGCCAGCCGCGCCGAAAATCCCGATCCGTGTCATCAGCCTCATTCCCTGAAAGGTCGGATGGCCGATGCCAGAATGGGCCGGGCTTGTCATCCCCACGGTACGGAAATGGACGATAAATGGCTGGTTGGGCCAAGCCAATGATCCGTTCTGCAAAAACGATGTCCGGATGATCCCGAATGCGGCATAGCCATGATATGCAACCATGGCGCCGGAAGAAGAGATGGACGACATTCGCAATATCGTGATCCTGACCGGTGCGGGAATTTCGGCGGAAAGCGGCCTTGCCACCTTTCGCGGGCCCGATGGCCTGTGGGAGGGGCATCGGGTCGAGGATGTGTGCACGCCCGAAGCTCTGGCCCGGAATGCCCCGCTGGTGCATCGCTTTTATGACGAGCGGCGGGCCAAGCTGGATGAGGTGAAGCCCAATGCCGCGCACGAGGCGCTGGCGGCGCTGGATGCGGCATGGCCGGGCGAGCTGCTGATCGTCACGCAGAATGTGGACGATCTGCACGAGCGGGCCGGGGCGAAGCGGCTGGTCCACATGCATGGCGAGTTGCGGTCGGCGCTCTGTGCGGCTTGCGGCAAGGCGGTGCCATGGACGCCGGCTCTGCCCCCCGGCTCGGCCTGCGGCGGGTGCGGGCGTCCGGCCCTGCGCCCCGACATCGTTTTCTTCGGGGAGATGCCCTATCGGATGGATTTGATCGACGATGCCTTGCGGCGGTCCGACCTGTTCGTTTCGGTGGGCACTTCCGGGGCAGTGTATCCGGCGGCGGGATTCGTGCAGACCGCCCGCCATGTGGGAGCCCGGACGCTGGAGTTGAATCTGGAGCCATCGGCGGGCAGCTTCTATTTCGAGGAAAGCCGTATGGGGGCGGCGAGTATCCTGGTGCCGGAATTGGTGCGGGAATTATTGGGGTAGTCCGGAACGGGCCGCTTCGCATGGCCATTGGACCGAAAGCGGATTCTTCTGCGGTCCGGTCGTGCCATATGCCGCCTGAGATTCCGGCGTTCGCCGGGATGACGGGATGAGAGGCCGGGGGACCATGGCGATAATGTCTGGGGATGAGGGGGAGTGTTTTGCTTCCCGCTCCTATTCGCCGGCGGCGTTGTCCGCTAGCTCCGGCTCATCCTGATAGAGCAGCATGACCGAGCCGTCCTGTCCGGCGACCACCCGGATGGGCAGGCTGAGTTGCAGGGCGGAGAGGAATTCCTTGCTGTCGGTGATACGGAAGCGGCCGCCGATGCGGAGCGATGAGACCCGGGTGTCCCCGATCAGGATCGGCGCCGCACGGTAGCGGTTGAACTCGCTCGCGGCCTGTTCGATGGTCTCTCCGTCCAGTTCCACCATCTGTTCGCGCCAGGCGGTCCGCTGGCCGATGAGGCGCGAGTCGAGGTGGGTGAGCGACACGCTGCGCGGCTGGATGACGGCGCCGCTGCCGGCGCTGATCTGCTGGGCCAGATCGTTGCCGGAATGCACCGTGACGGTGCCCTGCGTGACGGTCAGTTCGACCAATGAAGGGCGCAACCGCACGTTGAAGGCGGTGCCGACGGCGCGGATGACGGCGGAGCGGGCCTCGACGTCGAAGGGGCGGGAACGGTCGTGGGCAACGTCGAAAGAGGCTTCGCCCTTCAGGATGCGGACCTTGCGGCCATGATCGGTGAAGCGGACCTCGGCGGCGCTGTCGCTGTTGAGATGCAGGGTGGAGCCGTCGTCCAGCGCGATGTCGCTGATCTGGCCGATCCGCGTTTCATAATGGTCGACGCCGCTGAAGGTGCGGACCGTGACGATGGCAGCGACGATGAACAGCATCACCGCGACGGCGGCGGCGATCATGATGTTGCGCGACAGGCGGCGCTGCTGTTCCTCGCTGACGATGGCTTCCAGCGGGGGCAGGTTGACTTCGGCGGCCGCGCTCTTGAGCCGTTCGGCCGCTTCCCAAGCGGCTTCGGCCCGCGCGAACGCTACGGCATGACGGGGATCGGCTTCGACCCAGCGACAGATTTCCGCTTCGACCTCGGGACGAGGATCGCCATTAAGCCTTGCCAGCAGGCGCGCGGCTTCCGCCTCGATCTTGTCCCTGCTTTCGTAGCCCGAATCTGGTCCCGACGCCTGCACGTTCGAAATCCGTTTCCTCACGTTCCGCCCAGGCCCGCATAACTATTGCGATCGCTTTGGCCAGATGTTTTTCAACTGTAGAAACGGACAGGGACATTTCCTCCGCTATTTCCAGCATCGATTTTTCATGGATACGGCGGAGAATGAAGACCCGGCGGCATTGTGTCGGAAGCGAATCGACGATCGTCTCGACCTGGCGCAGAGCCTCGCGGGCGTGAAGCTGAGCCTCCACATTATTTTCGCCCTGCAGTAGTTCCAGGTCGGCAATGGTTTCGAAACTCACCACCTTGTTACGGCGTGCGGTGTCGATCACCAGATTGCGGGCTATGGTGAAGAGATAAGCCCGACCGGTCGTCACATTTTCCCAATTTTCAGTGGCATAGGCGCGGGCGAGTACCTCCGCGACCATGTCTTCCAGTTCCTGATTGGCAGGCAGGATCCTCCGGAGGCGCCCTCTGAGAGCAGCTTCCTGTGGTAGGATCACTGTCTTGAACCATTCCAGCTTAGCGCGAACCCTGTGCACGATGACCCCCTTGCTGTCAGCCGCGCCTCTCCCGAATTCATCTGTTTGTCATAGTTCAATCATGGATGCAGGGGCCTGTCCAGCGATTGCGCAGGCATTATTTCCCGTTTCTGTGGAAAACCCACGCTCTGTGACCAAAATGTCGATCAGACGGGAGGGAGTTCGGGCGGCGCGCTGTCCGGCTGGTCGAAATCGGGACCATTGGGCACGATTTCCGGCGGCTCGCCGGCGGGGGTTTCGTCGGGCGTGAGGGGCGCAGGGGTTTCCGGCGGCGATTGAGGGTCGATCCTGTCGGGGGGCGGCACGCCGTCGGGCGCCGGGTCGGGATGGGTGGCCATGGCTGTCTCTCCTTGATATGAGCGGTTACGCCCGGCCGGGGGGATGGGTTCCGTTCGGACTTATCCACCGGTTATCCACAGGCTGGACCTCTGGGCCTTGCTTCATGGGTCGCTTTTCTCTATGCCGCGCCGACCGGCGACCGATGCGGGCGTGGCGAAATTGGTAGACGCGCCAGATTTAGGTTCTGGTATCGCAAGATGTGGGGGTTCGAGTCCCTTCGCCCGCACCAGTGCGCCAGACTCTATAGGATGCGCAGGCGCCAACGAAATTCAGCTTTAGAAAGCGTTTGAGAGAAGAGATGCAGACTGTCGAGACGTTGAACGAGGGCCTGAAGCGCGCCTACACCGTGACCATCACGTCGAAGGACATCGACGCCCGCGTGGAAAAGGAAGTGGCCGCCATCGCGCCGCAGGTCCGCATGCCCGGCTTCCGCCCCGGCAAGGTGCCCGCCAACCTCGTCAAGAAGATGCATGGCGAATCGCTGCAGCGCGATGCGCTCAACAGCTCGATCCAGGACAGCATCCAGAAGCTGATCGCTGACCAGAAGCTGCGTCCGGCGATGCAGCCTTCGGTCGAGCTGGACGAGGCCTTCGAATTCGGCAAGGACGCCGAGGTGAAGGTCGAGCTGGAAGTGCTGCCCGAGATCGCGGCGCCGAGCATCGAAGGGCTGAAGCTGGAGCGTCTGACCGTCGAGGTGGCTGATGCGCAGGTGGATGAAGCCGCCGGCCGCATCGCGACCCAGCAGGGCGCGCTGGAAGAGCATGCCGCCAGCCACAAGGCGAAGGACGGCGATACGCTGACCATCGATTTCGTCGGCAAGATCGACGGCGAGGCCTTTGAGGGCGGTTCGGCCGAGGACGTGAAGCTCAAGATCGGCTCGGGTCAGTTCATCCCGGGCTTCGAGGAGCAGCTTGCCGGCGTCAAGAAGGGTGACGAGAAGACCATCACCGTGACCTTCCCGGAAGATTATGGCGCGGCGCACCTCGCCGGCAAGGAAGCGACCTTCGACATCACCGTCAAGGCGATCCTGAATGCCGACAAGCCCAAGCTGGACGATGATTTCGCCAAGTCGCTGGGCCTGGAGGGCCTGGACAAGCTCAAGGAACTGCTGAAGGGCCAGATCGAGCAGGAACATAATGGCCTGACCCGCACCCATATGAAGCGCAAGCTGCTCGACCAGCTCGCCGCTGCCCACGATTTCGACGTGCCGCCGAGCATGGTCGAGGCCGAGTTCAACCAGATCTGGGCGCAGCTCCAGCACGAAGCCAGCCATGAGGAAGACCCCGAAGCGGCCCTCAAGGAGATGGAAGCGGAGAAGGAAGACTATCGCGCCATCGCCGTGCGCCGCGTCCGCCTGGGCCTGCTGCTTTCGGAAATCGGCCAGGCCAATGGCGTTGTCGTCAGCGATCAGGAAATGAACCGCCTGATCATGCAGGCAGCCCAGCAGTACAGCCCGCAGGACCGCGAGCGCTTCGTGCAATATGTGCGTCAGGACCCGATGGCGGCCGCGCAGCTCCGTGCGCCGCTCTATGAGGACAAGGTGGTGGACTTCCTGTTCGAGAAGGCGGAGATCACCGACCGGGCCGTCAGCCGGGAAGAGCTGGAAGCCGCGATCGAGGCTGAGGATGGCGATCTGAAGCCGCACGTCCACGGTCCGGGCTGTGGTCATGACCATGACCATGACCATGATCATGACGAAAAGCCCAAGGCGAAGAAGGCTGCGCCGAAGAAGAAGGCTGCCGAGGCCGAGGAAGCGGCTCCGGCCGAGGCTGCCGCCGAAGAGGCCCCGGCCAAGAAGGCTCCGGCCAAGAAGGCCGCCGCCAAGAAGGATGAGGCCGTGGCTGAGGAAGCCGCTGCCGAGGAGAAGCCCAAGGCCAAGAAAGCTCCGGCCAAGAAGGCTGCCGCCAAGGCTGAATAAGGCCTTTTCGGTCTGACAGGACAAGCGCCCGGCTTCGCAAGGAAGCCCGGGCGCTTTTCATTTCGGGCGCGGCATGGCAGACGAAATGTTAATGAGGTCCGTTCATGTCGAGAGGGGGCAGGATCGGGGGGAGTCGAACTCCTGCCAAGGCAGGATCCAGTCCCGCCATTTGAACTGGGTCCTGTCTTCGCAGGAACATGCCGTGTTTCCGAGGTGATGCGGCGGCGCTAAAAAGGTTTCGGGTCGATGAAGGAATTTCCGGCAGTGGAAAGCGGGGAGGGCGTTGCCACGCCGAAGATCGCCGTCATCCTGCCCTGCTATAATGAGGCCGGCGCGATCGTTCGGACGGTGGAGGATTTCCGCCGGGCGTTCCCCTCCGCTGAAATTTACGTGTTCGACAACAACAGCACGGACGGCAGCCGCGAACTGGCAGCCGGGGCTGGGGCTATCGTCCGCCGCGTGGCGCAGCAGGGCAAGGGCCATGTGGTGCGCCGCATGTTCGCGGACGTGGATGCCGACATCTACATCATGGCGGATGGCGATGCGACCTACGAGGCTGCGGCCGCTCCAAAGATGGTGGCGGCAATGCTGGAAGACAATCTCGACATGGTCGTGGGCGCAAGGCGGAGCGAGATTGAGGAGGCCTATCGGCGCGGGCACCGCTTCGGCAATTGGGCGCTGACCAGCCTGCTCAAGCGGCTGTTCGGACGCAGCTTCACGGACATACTTTCCGGATACCGTGTCTTCTCCCGACGGTTCGTCAAGAGCTTTCCCGTCCTTTCCGCCGGGTTCGAGATCGAGACGGAGATCAGCGTCCACGCGCTGGAACTCGCCATGCCCGTGTCGGAGGTGGTCACCGCCTATGGCGCGCGGCCGGAAGGATCGGTCAGCAAGCTCAGCACCTATCGCGACGGCTGGCGCATCCTGCGGACGATCATCACCCTTTATCGCATCGAACGGCCGATCCTGTTCTTCGGCATCATCGCCGCCCTGCTGGCATTGACGGGACTGGTCCTGGCGGCGCCGCTGATCCTCACCTATATGAAAACGGGGCTTGTGCCGCGCTTTCCCACCGCCATATTGGTGACGGGCCTCATGATCCTCGCCACGCTTTCGGGCATGTGCGGCCTTATATTGGACACCGTGGTGCGCGGGCGGCGGGAGGTTCGCCGGCTTGCCTATCTCGCCTTCAAGGCGCCATCCGACTTCGCCCGGCGCGACTGATTGCGCCCCGTTCGGCCGGGCAAACAGACCGCGTTTCACGCGACCCCTTGAACAGTCCGCTTTTTGTGCCGATGTAGAGAACGGGCAAAAGCAACACACCCTGAAAGAGCAAAATGACCGATATCATGTCCGATCCCATGGCCGCTCTGGTCCCTATCGTCATCGAACAGTCGAACCGGGGCGAGCGCAGCTTCGACATCTATTCGCGCCTGCTGCGGGAGCGGATCATCTTCGTCACCGGCCAAGTCGAGGATCATATGGCCTCGCTGATCGTCGCCCAGTTGTTGTTCCTTGAGTCGGAAAATCCGAAGAAGGACATCTGGATGTACATCAACTCGCCCGGCGGGGTGGTGACGTCCGGTATGGCGATCCACGATACGATGAAATATATCCGCCCGCAGGTGGGCACCGTCTGCATCGGCCAGGCGGCCTCCATGGGCAGCTTCCTGCTCGCGGCGGGCGAACCGGGCAAGCGCATCGCGCTCAGCAACGCGCGCATCATGGTGCACCAGCCATCGGGCGGCGCGCAGGGCATGGCGTCGGACATCGAAATCCAGGCCAAGGAAATCCTGCGCATCCGCAGCCGCCTCAACAACCTCTACGTCCAATATACCGGGCGTTCGCTGGAGGAAGTGGAGCGCGCCATGGACCGCGATACCTTCCTTGAGGCGGAGGAAGCCAAGGCCTTCGGCCTGGTGGACGAAGTGTTCGACCGCCGGCCGGCCATGGCGGAAACCCCCGAGGGCTAAAACCTATGTTTACCGCACGCGCCCTTTTCTCCCCTTGTGAAACGGGCGCGTCGCGGTCTAGGATGATCCTAGGACCAGAATATCCCTCGGCATGGGGCGGCTGTTCGCCTCAAAAGAGGGAAGAGAGATTGGCGAATGACTAAGCTTACGGGCTCCGATTCTAAAAGCACGCTTTACTGCTCCTTCTGCGGCAAGTCGCAGCATGAGGTGCGTAAGCTGATCGCGGGGCCGACCGTGTTCATCTGCGACGAGTGCGTGGAACTGTGCAACGACATCATCCGGGAGGAGACCAAGGGCGGTCTCGTCGGCAAGAAGGATGGCGGCGTGCCGACCCCGCAGGAAATCTGCGATGTGCTGGACGATTATGTGATCGGCCAGAACCGGGCGAAGCGCGTCCTGTCGGTTGCCGTCCACAACCATTACAAGCGCCTCAACCACGGCACCAAGCCGGGCGAGGTGGAACTGGCCAAGTCCAACATCCTGCTGGTCGGTCCGACCGGCTGCGGCAAGACGCTGCTGGCGCAGACGCTGGCCAAGACGTTCGACGTGCCCTTCACCATGGCCGACGCGACCACGCTGACCGAGGCGGGCTATGTGGGCGAGGATGTGGAGAACATCATCCTCAAGCTGCTCCAGGCGTCGGACTATAATGTCGAGAAGGCGCAGCGCGGCATCGTCTACATCGACGAGATCGACAAGATCAGCCGCAAGGCCGAAAATCCGTCGATCACGCGCGACGTTTCGGGTGAGGGCGTGCAGCAGGCGCTGCTGAAGCTGATGGAAGGTACGACGGCTTCGGTTCCGCCGCAGGGCGGGCGCAAGCATCCGCAGCAGGAGTTCCTCCAGGTCGATACGACCAACATCCTTTTCATCTGCGGTGGCGCGTTCGCGGGCCTGGAAAAGATCATCGGCGACCGTTTGGAGGCCAAGTCGATCGGCTTCGGTGCTCATGTCGCCGCGCCCGAGGAGCGGAAGACCGGCGAACTGCTGCGCCAGAGCGAGCCGGAGGATCTGCTGAAATTCGGGCTCATCCCTGAGTTCGTCGGTCGTCTGCCGGTGATAGCGACGCTGGAAGATCTGGACGTGGCTGCGCTGGTCAAGATTCTGGTTGAGCCGAAGAACGCACTGGTGAAGCAATATGCCAAGCTGTTCGACATGGAGAATGTCGAACTCAGCTTCACCGACGATGCTCTGACCGCCATTGCCAAGAAGGCCATCGAGCGGAAGACGGGCGCGCGCGGGCTTCGCTCGATCCTGGAGGCCATCCTGCTCGATACCATGTTCGACCTGCCTTCGATGGAGGGCGTGGGAGAAGTGGTGGTCGACAAGGATGTGGTCGCCGGCAGCAAAGAGCCGATTCGCGTGTTCAGCGAAAAGGACAAGCGGGCCGAAGACGCCGCCTGAATCGATCCCACTTTTTGAAAGCTATAAGGGGCCGGTGCATTTCGTCGGCCCCTTTTTGCTGTCCATGATGCGCGTGCACAAAAATTTTTGCTGCGTTGCAAAATTGCACCAGTGTCAAGCGGTAGTAGGGACCGTCCATAAATAGCGTAAAATCAATTATTTAACGGGATGTTCCCTCCCTAATTTGAATGCCTTTGACCATATCCCGGCTGCTGTCATTCTAAAACTGTTATATTGTCGTAAAACTGTAATCGGAGCATCACAGGGCCGTCGTCACGCATCGTTAGGCGGTGGCGGACTCAACAAAGTGAGTGACTTAAGGGTTTGCCAGTCGGGGTGGCTGGTGGCTCCAAAGGGGAATGTAGATGAGGGATCTCAAGATTTTTCTCGCCGCATCTGCGGCGGCCGTCGGTGTTGCAGGCGCACTTGTTGCTCCCGCGCATGCGCAGGAAACGACGTCGACCATTCGCGGTAATGTGACAAGCAATGGCCAGCCGGTTGCTGGTGCGCAGGTTAAGGTAACGCATGTGCCCACTGGCACTGTATCGAATGCCGTTACCGATTCCTCCGGTGGCTTTACTGCTGCCGGTCTGCGCGTTGGCGGTCCTTATACGGTAGAAGTCATTGCATCCGGCTATACAACCTCGACCGTCACCGACATTCAGACAGCAGTAGGACAGACCTTTGCTTTGCCCGTCGAACTGGCGCAGGAAGGCGAGGCGATTGTGGTGACCGCTTCACTTGTACGGGGTGCTGGCAACATCTCGGCCGGTCCCGCAAATGTCATGACAGCTGAGGAAATCAGCAAGATTGCTTCGGTCAATCGCGACATTCGCGACATTGCTGCGCGCGATCCGTTCGCGACTTTGGATACCAGCCAGACGACAGGCCGCCAAGTGTCCTTCGCCGGACAGAATCCACGTTTCAACCGGTTCACTGTCGATGGGGTGCCGATCACGGATAGCTTCGGCCTCAATCCCGATGCCTTGCCGTCGCGTCGCGGCCCGGTTCCACTCGACTCCATTGGTCAATTCGAAACCAAGGTTGCGCCTTACGATATTCGTGAAGGCTTCTTTCAGGGCGGCGTATCCAACGCGATCCTGAAATCGGGTACCAACGAATTTCATGGCACCGCTTTCTACACCTTCAGCTCAGACGAATTGACGGGTAAGAAGACCAAATCCTATATCCTCAACCCGACCGGCCGGATCGTCCAGCCCAACTTCACCAGCAAGGATTTCGGCGCGGAGATTTCCGGCCCGATCATCAAGGATAAGCTGTTTTTCATGATAGCGGCGGAACGCGTGCGCGCCGCCCGTCCGGTCGCCTTTGGTACGCAGGAGGATAATGCCGGCACGCCCGTCATCGGTGCGCGCGACGCCGATCTGGAACGGATCACCCAGATCGCTCAGGACAGATATGGCTATGATCCAGGCGGTATCCTGCGTTCTGACGGGGACAAGGACGATCGTGTCGTTGCAAAGATCGACGCCAATCTTTCAGATACGCAACGTGTTTCGCTGACCGGCCTCTACACCAAAGACGAACTGAATGTCAGTACGACGACAGGAACGCGCGACCTGGGGCTTGAATCCAACGCCTACCGGAAGCCGAACAAGATGAAGGCCGGCATCGTCAACTGGAACGCCGACTGGACCGATCGTTTTTCAACCGAGGCGCGCGCGCTTTACAAGACCTATGACAGCGGGCAGTTCCCTCTGATGGGTCGCAGCGCGCAGATGTCGATCTGCGCTGCGCCTGTGTCGGACCGAAATGCCGGCGGAGCAGTCACGACCAATGTAAGCACCGTGTGCCCCACCGGCACGCCGCAGTTCGTTCTGGGCGCTGGGGGGCCGAGCCAGTCCAACGTCCTTAAAATCCGCACCTGGGGTGGTTCGGTCTCGGCCAAGCTGAAGGCGGGCGATCATAATTTCCGCATGTTGGCGGAATGGAACCACACAAAGTCATTCAACATGTTCGTGAATCCCTCAGCCGGAACTTATTATTTCGACAGCATTCAGGATTTCGCCAACGGCACAGCGCAATCGTTCAGCTACAACAATGCCGGATCGCTCGATCCTGCAGACGCTGCCGCGAGTTTCTCCTATGATGCCTACACTTTCGGCCTGCAGGATGATTGGCGGATCAACAGCCAACTGACAGTTGGGATAGGCGTGCGTTACGACCTGTTCGGCATGGACAGCAAGCCCGCGGTGAATCCCAACTTTTCGCGCCGTTACGGCTTCACCAATGCCAGCAACATCGGAGGCATCGGGTTAGTGCAGCCGCGTTTCGGCTTCACCTATAAGCCGACGCCTCGCCTGACGATTCGCGGTGGCGGTGGTATCTTCGGTGGCGGTGCACCGGACGTCTATATCGGCAACAGCTTCTCCAACACCGGCGTGATCAATACATCGATTTCGGCGCGCCAGACCGATGGCGGAGTTTATCAGTTGAACGGCGCGACCAATCCGTCTGCGGCATCTATCCTGACCAACCCTTCCTTTACCACCGTTCCGGCGGCGGCGGATGTCGCGGTCCAAGCGGCGGCGGCGGGCCTATCGTCCAATCCCAATGCGACCACATCCCTCAATGCGATTGATCCGAATTTCAAGGCGCCGAACCAATATCGCGGGACTTTGTCGGTGGATTACGAGGCCAATTTTGGCGCACTGGGGGATGGCTGGCGTTTTGGCGCAGACCTGCTTTATTCCAAGGTGCGCAGCCAGGTGATGGTCGTCGATTTGCGATCGGTGCCGATCCCTGGGTCGTTCACGCCGGATGGCCGTCAGCGTTATCGGAACCTCATCCTTGCTGCCAATGGCCAGCCGCTAAATGACACGGGCCAGGATTTGCTTTTGACCAATACCAAATATGGTCGCGGCTGGATCGGCGTGCTGCGTGCTGAAAAGAGTTGGGATTGGGGCCTGACGCTTAGCGGTGCCTACACCTACCAGGACGTGCGTGACGCGGGAGCGCTTACATCCTCGCAGGCAGGTTCGATCTATGGCAACGGCGCCAATTATGATGCGAATTTCGGCGGCCGAGGTCATTCGAACGATGAAGTTCGTTGGGCCTTCCGCTACAATGCTTCGTTCGAGCGGGCGTTCTTCGGTGACTACAAGACGCGGATAGACATCTTTGGTACGACCCGCGCCGGTTCGCCCTACAGCTACACCATGCAGGATCTGTCAGGTCAGCGTTCGGGCGTGTTCGGCACGGCCGGTAGCGCGTTGCGGTATCTACTATATGTGCCGACGGAGAACGATCCAAAGGTCGTTTATGATAGCGACGCGACGCGTGACCGCATCAATGCGATCATCGAAGGCTCCGGTCTGAAGAACTATCGCGGGCAGATAGCGCCGCGCAACGCCTTCCGGTCCAAGGCCTTCACGCGCATCGACTTGCATGTAGAGCAGGAGGTGCCGCTGCCGTTGGGCACCCGCTTCTCTCTGTTCGCGGACGTCGAGAATTTCACCAATCTGCTGAATCACAAATGGGGCCAGCAGTTGCGGTCGAGCTTCCCGTTCCGTAAGGTCGTAACCAAGGTCAGTTGCGTGGCTGCGGGTGCCAATGCCTGCGCGCAGTATAGATATGAGCAGCCTTCATCCGATACGGTACTGGCGGACGAACTGGTGACCACTAACGGATCGTCGCTTTATGCAATCCGTATCGGCGCCCGCATCAGCTTCTGATCAACGGGATGATGAGAAAGGAAAGGGCGCGGAGAAATTCGCGCCCTTTTCATTTCAGGCAGCTATCCAGCCCGTCGCGCTGGACAATACCGATGCGGGCGGTGATGCTGTTGCCATAGCGGCGGGTGAAGCCATGGGGGTCGATGGCTTCGCGCTTCTTGGGAAGAGGCAGGACTGCGGCGATGCGGGCGGCCTCTGCACGGGTCAGTCGCTGGGCGCCGTGGTGGAAATAGCGGATCGCGCCAGCCTGCGCGCCATAAGTGCCGATGCCGGTTTCCGCGACATTCAGATACACCTCCATGATCCGGCGCTTGCCCCAGATCGCTTCGATCAGGAGCGTGAACCAGGCCTCCAGCCCCTTGCGGACGAAACCGCCGCCCTGGAAGAGGAAAACATTCTTTGCGGTCTGCTGGCTGATGGTCGATCCGCCGCGGATGCGGCCGCCGCTCGCATTGTGCCGCATGGCCTGAGCGATGGCGACGGCGTCGAAGCCATGATGGCTGCAAAAGCGGCTATCCTCCGCAGCGATGGCGGCGCGCGCCATGTCCGGGTCCATCTTGTCCAGGCTCATCCAATCCTTGGTGATGCCGTTGGGGTCCAGCAACATCGTCCATGTCACGGGCGGCGGCACGAAGCGATAAATCACCACCATCAACAGGGAGAGGGCAACGAAACCACCGATGATCTTGAGGATGATCCCGATCCAGCGGGAGCGGCGGCGAGGGGAAGCGGACTTGGCGTTCATACTGCCGTGGTAGCGCGGATGCCGGGCGGTTCAAGATGGGAGAAGGCCACTCTTCGTGCCGACGAAAGCCGGGCTCATGACGCCAGGTGCATTTTACTGCCTGAGATCCCGCTTTTGCGCGGATCACGAATGATTATTGAGTGGGTGAGCAAAAAAAAGCCCCGGATTTCACTCCAGGGCTCCTTTGCGCTTTGCCATCCGGTCAGACAGCGGCGAGGCGGGAGATTTTGCCCAGCTTGTCGCCTGCAATCCGCATCATCGCCTTTTGCAGCTTCTCGAAAGCGCGGACCTCGATCTGGCGGACGCGCTCGCGGCTGACGCCATAGACCTGCGAGAGTTCCTCGAGCGTCTTGGGCTCCTCCGCCAGGCGCCGTTCGGCCAGGATATGCTTCTCCCGATCGTTGAGGTCGTCCATCGCCTCCACCAGCATGTCGTGGCGCAGTTCGCTCTCCTGCTGGTCGGCGACGCGTTCGTCCTGGAGCGGATCGGTGTCAGCCAGCCAATCCTGCCATTGGCCCTCGCCATCCTCGCGCATCGGCACGTTGAGCGACGTGTCGCCGCCCATCGCCATGCGGCGGTTCATGGAGATGACATCCTCCTCCGTAACGCCCAGATCGGTCGCGATCTTCCTGACGTCGTCGGGGTGCAGGTCTCCATCTTCGAACGCTTCGATATTGTTCTTCATCCGGCGCAGGTTGAAGAACAGCTTCTTCTGCGCAGCGGTGGTGCCCATCTTCACGAGGCTCCAGGACCGCAGGATGAATTCCTGGATCGATGCGCGAATCCACCACATGGCATAGGTCGCCAGACGGAAGCCGCGATCCGGTTCGAACTTCTTCACGCCCTGCATCAAGCCGATATTGCCTTCGCTGATCAGCTCGCTGACCGGCAGGCCATAACCGCGATAGCCCATGGCGATCTTCGCCACGAGGCGCAGATGCGATGTCACGAGCTGGGCAGCGGCCTCGGAATCCGCATGCTCGGCATAGCGCTTCGCGAGCATATATTCCTGCTCGGGCGTCAGAATCGGAAATTTGCGGATTTCCGACAGATAGCGGTTGAGGCTGGCTTCACCGCCCAGCGCCGGAACCGCGGGGACATTGCTTTTATCAGCCATGTCGTCACCTTTCCCTTTCATGCGCGGCGGGACCCAGAAGAGGCGTCCAAGGCGCCGTCGCAAACTTGTCCAAAACTATACGTGAAGCTCGCTTAACAGTTCCTGCATATCGACAGGGAGTTTGCTGTCGAAGCTGAGCGCCTCACCCGTTAACGGATGTATGAACCCCAGCCTTTTCGCGTGCAATGCCTGCCTTTCGAAACCCAGCGTTTCCAGTATCGATTTGAAACCTTTTCTCTCTCTACCGTAAACCGGGTCGCCGATCAAGGGGTGTCCCAGATGCGCCATATGGACGCGGACCTGATGGGTTCGTCCGGTTTCCAGCCTGCATTCAACCATGGCCGCGCCGCGCAGCCTTTCCATCGTCCGGTAATGCGTCACGGCATGTTTGCCGCGCCCTTCCCGATGAACCGCCATCTTCTTTCGATCGGCGTCGGACCGGCCGATCCATGTGTCGATGGTGCCCGTCGCCGGCTGCGGCACGCCATAGACGATCGCGGCGTAGAGCCGATCGATCGAATGTGCCTTGAACTGCTGCGCGAGCCCTTCATGCGCGCGGTCGGATTTGGCAACGACCAACAGCCCCGAAGTATCCTTGTCGATGCGATGGACGATGCCTGGCCGCGCCACCCCGCCGATGCCGGAAAGCTGGCCCTGGCAATGATGGAGCAGCGCGTTGACAAGCGTGCCGTCCAGATTGCCCGCCGCCGGGTGGACGACCAGGCCCGCCGGCTTGTCGATGACGATCAGGTCTGCGTCTTCATGCACCACGACCAGCGGGATGTCCTGCGCGACGGCCTCGGCCTCGACGGGTGGCGGAAGGGCGATGGCGAAAGCCTGTCCCGCGGCGACCTTCATGGAAGGATTGGGAGATCGCGCACCCCCCTTGCCCGGGTCTTCCGTCACTTGGCCCTCGACGATCAGCGCCTTCAGCCGCTCGCGCGAAAGATCGGGAACCAGCTCGGCAAGCGCCTTGTCTAGCCGCATGCCCGCCTGCGCCTCACCGATTGTCGCTTCAATGATGGAAACCCCCGAACCCATTGGGTAGGAATGTAGGAATGAGGGTTGGGATTTCAAGAGGGCTGCTGGAACAAATCATGTCCGAAGCGGCGGCGAACAAGCATGAGGTCTGCGGGCTGCTGCTTGGGAAGGCTGGCCGGATCGAGGCGGTTCGGCCCGCCGCCAATGTCGCCGCCGATCCGGCGCGGCATTTCGAACTGGACCCGGTCGAACTGATCGCCGCCCATCGCGCGGCGCGGGCGGGCGGGGCGGCGATCGTCGGCCATTATCATTCGCATCCGGGCGGTCAGGCCGTGCCATCCCAAACCGACGCGGCCTGCGCGACGCCCGACGGCAGCCTCTGGCTGATCGTCGGCGGCGGCGCGGCCCGCCTGTGGCTTGCCACGGCGGGGAGAGACGGACAGGTGCAATTTGTCGAGGCTTTGCTCGACATCATGTGAGTGAGGGTTGCATCACGATGCAGGGCAGCGCATTAGCCGTTCATTCCTTCCTGTTCATTTCTCCGGCGGCGGCGAACCTTCATGACCAATCCGATCGACAGCATCGATTTTGCCAGCCTGCTTTGCTCGCGCCTTTGTCATGACCTTTTGAGCCCGGTCGGCGCGCTCAACAACGGGCTCGAGCTGATGGCGGACGAAACGGACCCGGAAATGCGGCAGCGTTGTCTGGACCTGCTGGCGGACAGCGCGAAGACCTCTGCGAACAAGCTGAAATTCTTCCGCCTGGCCTTCGGTTCGGCGGGCGGCTTTGGCGATGCCGTGCCGACGCATGAGGCGCGGGTCGCGATCGAGGGTATGTTCGCGGCTTCGGGCCGGGTGAAGATCGGCTGGCTGGTCGAGGACGACATGCTGGAAAAGCTGCCGGTGAAGGTGTTGCTGAACCTGGCGCTGATTGCGGGCGATGCGCTCGTGCGGGGCGGCCAGCTCGACATCGGGGCGGAAAAGCGGCCGGGCGTGACGGAGATCGTCGTGCGGGCGGAAGGGCCGAAACTGGTGCTTGATCCCGACCTGCGCGCCGCGCTGGCGGGGACTTTGCCGCCGGAGGGGCTGGCTTCGCGCACGTCGGCGGCGTGGATGGTGCGCACCCTGGTGACGAGCGTCGGCGGGGAGATTGCGCTGTCGCCTGCTGGCGAGCCGATCCTGCTGTTCGGGGCGTCCATTCCCGACGCGCGCTAAGCGCTTTCCTGCATTTCCCTCGCCAGAAGGCCGATCAGCTCGGCGGCGGGCAGGGCGCGAGCCAGCGGTGCACCCTGGCCGGCCCATTGCGCGCCGAAGCCGCCTTCGCCCTTGGCCTTTGCCGCGGCGTTCAGCGCTTTGCCCGCATCATAGGCGATGGGGTAGGCGGGCGGCTGCAATGCTGCCTCGGCGCCCCAGGCGGTGAAGCGATTGGCAAGGCAGCGGGCCGGACGACCTGAAATGGCGCGGGTCATCGCGGTGTGATGGGCAGCGGGGCTCGTGAGGGCGGCGCGATAGGCTGCGTCGGCGCTGCTTTCCGTGCAGGCGATGAAGGCTGTGCCCAGTTGTGCCGCGACCGCGCCGAGGGCGAGCGCGGCACGAATGCCTTGCCCGTCCATGATGCCGCCCGCTGCGATCACGGGCAGGTCGCATTGGGCTGCAAGCAGGCGGGTGAGGGCGAAGGTGCCGAGCTGGTCGTCAGGCGCTTCGGGATCGAAGGCGCCTCGATGGCCTCCTGCCTCATATCCCTGTGCGACCATGGCGTCGATGCCCGCTTCCCGCGCAGCCCGCGCTTCGACCGGACTGGTGACGGTTGCGAGGAGAAGGCATCCGGCTCGCTTGAGCGCCGCGATGCTGGTTGGATCGGGCAATCCGAAATGGAAGCTGACGACCGGCGGCGCAAGTTCGACCAAGGTGGCGAGCATTGCGTCGTCCTCTACGAAGCTGCGGTAGATTTCGCGCAGGCCGGTCGGAGGCTGGGCATCATAGGCCTGGAACAGTGGCGTCAGTGCAGCGAGCCAGGCCCCTTCCCTGACGGGGTCGCTGCGCGCGGGCCGATGGGTGAAAAGGTTGACGTTGAAGGGACGGCTGGTCTGGGCGCGGACGGCTTCTATCATGGCGCGGGCACCCGCCGCGTCGGTGGCGCCCACGGCAATGGAGCCAAGCGCTCCTGCATTGGAGACGGCTGCCGCCATGGCGGGCGTCGAGACACCGGCCATCGGCGCCTGGATGATGGGATGGGACAGGCCCAGCGATTCGATGATCGACATGGGATCGATTGTCGGAGTTTTGCGGCGGGCGGGCAATGGGCGGATCTGGGCTGAAGCTGAATTCGCCAATTGTCGCCATCAAGTGCGCCATGCTTCTGCCAGGGCAGCCGAATGAGGCAAGTGGCTCATGAGGGCTCTGTCCGGCGCTTGAACATCGTTTGATCTGTGCGTCGGCCTTCGGAGGAGCATGGCCCGGTTGGGTCGGATAATCGCGTTCTGCTTCCGTCCATTCCCACATCCCAAATGAAAAGGGCCCGGTCGCCTGTGCGACCGAGCCCCTTTTTCAACAGTCCCGAATGGATCAGGCGCTGTAGTACATGTCGAATTCCACCGGCGAGGGCGCCATTTCCCAGCGGTACACTTCGGGCCACTTCAGTTCGAGATAGGCCTCGATCTGGTCCTTGGTGAACACGTCGCCCTTCAGCAGGAAGTCGTAGTCGGCGGCCAGCGAGTTCAGCGCTTCACGCAGCGAACCGCAAACGGTCGGCACCTGGCTCAGTTCTTCCGGCGGCAGGTCGTACAGGTTCTTGTCCATCGCCGCGCCGGGATGAATCTTGTTCTCGATGCCGTCAAGGCCGGCCATCAGCAGCGCCGAATAGCACAGATAGGGGTTGGCCATCGCGTCGGGGAAGCGGAATTCGACGCGCTTCGCCTTGGCGCCCGCGCCGTAGGGAATACGGCAGGAGGCCGAGCGGTTGCGGGCCGAATAGGCCAGCAGAACCGGGGCTTCGAAGCCCGGCACCAGGCGCTTGTAGCTGTTGGTGGTCGGGTTGGTGAAGGCATTCAGGGCCTTGGCGTGCTTGATGACGCCGCCGATGAAGTAGAGGCAGGTTTCCGAAAGACCGGCATAGCCTTCGCCCGCGAAGAGCGGCTTGCCGCCTTCCCAGATCGACATGTGGGTGTGCATGCCGGAACCGTTGTCCTGCGCGATCGGCTTCGGCATGAAGGTCGCCGTCTTGCCATAGGCCTGGGCGACCATCTGCACGACATATTTGTAAATCTGCATGCGGTCGGCGGTCTGGACTAGCGTACCGAAGGTCAGGCCGAGTTCGTGCTGGGCAGCGGCCACTTCATGGTGGTGCTTGTCGCAGGGCAGGCCCATTTCCAGCATGGTCGACACCATCTCGGCGCGGATGTCGGTGCAGGGATCGACCGGCGCGACGGGGAAATAGCCGCCCTTGGCGCGCGGACGGTGGGCAAGGTTGCCGCCTTCATATTCCTTGCCGGTGTTCGTCGGCAGCTCGACATCGTCGATCTTGAAGAAGGATTCATTATAGTCCGAGTTGAAGCGGACATCGTCGAACATGAAGAATTCGGCTTCCGGGCCGACATAGACGGTGTCGCCGAAACCGGCCGACTTGACGAAGGCTTCGGCGCGCTTCGCGGTCGAACGCGGGTCGCGGCTGTAGAGTTCGCCGGTGTCGGGTTCCACGATGTCGCAGAAGATGATGAGCATCGGCGTGGCGCTGAACGGATCGACATAGACGGCGTCCAGGTCGGGCTTCAGGATCATGTCCGATTCGTTGATCGCCTTCCAGCCTTCGATCGACGAACCGTCGAACATCAGGCCCTGGGTCAGTTCATCCTCGCCCAGCACCGAAGACACCATGGTCAGGTGCTGCCACTTGCCCTTGGGATCGGTGAAACGGACATCGACCCATTCGATCTCCTTTTCCTCGATCATCTTCAGGATGTCTTTAGGCGTGTTAGCCATGTGAACCTTGCCCTTCTTTCATGATACCCCCCCGAAGGGGTAAGTTGATGTGGTCAGCCGCCAGACCGCTGAAGCCGGCGAGAAGTTTGGTGAAAATCAGATGGCGTCGCTGTCGCGCTCGCCGGTGCGGATGCGCACCGCACCCTCGACATTGGAAATGAAGATCTTGCCGTCGCCAATGCGGCCGGTCTGCGCCGCGGCAGAGATCGCCTCCACCACCCGTTCGGCGAGCGAATCGTCCACCACGACCTCCAGCTTCACCTTGGGCAGGAAATCCACCACATATTCGGCGCCGCGATAAAGTTCCGTATGGCCCTTCTGGCGACCGAAACCCTTGGCCTCGGTGACGGTGATGCCCGACACGCCCACTTCGTGCAGCGCTTCCTTCACTTCGTCGAGCTTGAACGGTTTGATGATCGCTTCGATCTTCTTCATCTCTAGATATCCCAACTCAAACGCGCGCCAAATGGCGGGTATGATCCCGCCCTTCGTCCTGATCGAGCGACGACTGTCATGCCCCCCGAAGGCAAGAGCCGCCTCTCTTCCTAATCAATTACCGTGCCAAATAGCGAATCGCTGGAAACTGCTTTCTGCGATGCAGCAACTTTTGTCCATATTGCCCGGATTCCGGGCAATATCATGATGTACTGCCCATTTTTTAGGCATGGCTGATATGATCAACGCTGATAGGGCGGCGCGTCGAGACCCGCAGGGCTCCTGGTGAATATCTCGCAACCGGTTTCAGTGATGCCGATGCTGTGTTCGAACTGCGCGGACAGGGTACGGTCGCGCGTGACCGCCGTCCAGCCATCCTCCAGCATCTTCACGCCCGGCTTGCCGATATTGATCATCGGTTCGATGGTGAAGAACATGCCGGGCTTGAGTTCCGGGCCGGTGCCAGGGCGGCCGACATGGACCACCTCCGGGCTGTCATGGAACACGCGGCCCAGGCCGTGGCCGCAAAAATCGCGCACGACGCCATAGCGGTGTTTTTCCGCATGACGCTGGATGGCATGGCCGATGTCGCCCAGCATATTGCCGGGCTTAGCCTGCTCAATACCCAGCATCAGGCATTCATAGGTGACTTCGACCAGGCGCCGCGCCTTGATCGGGGCTTCGCCGCAAATATACATACGGCTGCTGTCGCCGTGCCAACCATCGACCAGCGGCGTCACATCGATATTCAATATGTCGCCTTCCTTCAGCTTCTGATCGCCGGGAATGCCGTGGCAGATGACATTGTTGAGCGAGATGCAACAGCTATGGGTGTAGCCGCGATAGCCCAAAGTCGCGGGCACGCCGCCGCCGTCCAGCGTCATGCGGCGGACGATGTCGTCCAGCTCTCCGGTCGTGACGCCCGGCACGACGTGGGGCACCAGCGCGTCCAGTATCTCCGCGGCCAGCCGCCCGGCCTTGCGCATGCCTTCGAAACCGGCCGCGTCATAGAGCTTGATCGCGGTCGAGCGGGAAATCGGCGCGTCCGCCGTCATCGTCATATATTCGGTCATGGACGTGATTATAGGCGGGGATGCCGCATAATGCGAGAGGGCGGCTAGGCAGGGCGCGCGGCAGAAGCTATGGCCAGCCTATGGCCGACCCGACCCGCATATGGACCGCAGCGCTGATCGTGATCGGCGACGAGATTCTCTCGGGCAGGACCCAGGACAAGAATGTGTCGCAGATTGCGACATGGCTGAATGTGCAGGGCATCCGCCTGCGCGAAGTGCGGGTGGTCGCCGATGACAGCGACGCGATCGTGGAAGCGGTGAATGCGCTTCGCGCACGCAACGATTATCTGTTCACGACCGGCGGCATCGGGCCGACCCACGACGATATTACCGTGGACGCCATCGCCGCGGCGCTGGGCGTCGACGTTGAAATCCACCCCGAGGCGCAGGCGATGCTGTCGGCCTATTATGAAACGCGCGGAGGCTTGACCGAGGCGCGTCTGCGCATGGCCCGCGCACCTGCCGGATCAAGCCTGATCGAAAATCGCATGTCGGGCGCTCCGGGCATTCGGCATGGCAATATCTTCATCATGGCCGGCGTGCCGCATATCACCGCCGGGATGCTGGATAGCCTGACGGGGAAGCTGGAGGGGGGGCTGCCGGTGCTGTCCGCCACCATCGGTTGCTGGGTGGCGGAAAGCGAGATCGCGGACCTTCTCGGCGCGACGGAACGGGCGCATGAGGGTTGCCAGATCGGCAGCTATCCCTTCTTCCGCGAGGGGAGGACGGGCGCTAATTTCGTGATCCGCTCAGTCGACGCGGAAGGGCTGGATCGGTGCGTGGCGGACTTGAGCGCCGGGTTGGAGCAGGGCGGCTGGCCGGTGGTGGCCGGCGGAATTTGAGCCCCGTCCCATAGGTGCTTCGGATGGGGAGCGGACATTGACGCTCCCCCTTGGGCGGCCATGCGCCTTTGTCAGGCTCGCTCGAATATCGCGGCCAGACCCTGGCCGCCGCCGATGCACATCGTCTCCAGTCCATAGCGTCCATCGCGTCGCTGCAATTCGCGCAGCAGATTGGCGAGAATCCGTCCCCCCGTAGCCCCGATGGGATGGCCCAGCGAAATGCCCGAGCCATTGACGTTCAGCTTGTCCCGGTCGTCCCAGTTCCAGCCCTTGAGGCAGGCGAGCACCTGCGGCGCAAAGGCTTCGTTGAGTTCGACCAGATCGATGTCTTTCCACCCGAGGCCGGTGCGTGCGAACAGCCGTTCGACCGCCGGAACCGGCCCGATGCCCATGCGCGAGGGGTCGCAGCCCGCCGCCGACCAGCTATGCAGGTAGCCCATGGGCTCCAGGCCAAGTTCGCTGAGCTTGTCCTCCGCCACCACGAGGCAGGCCGCCGCCGCGTCATTCTGCTGGCTGGCATTGCCGGCGGTGACGACACCGTCCTTCTCGATGGGCTTCAGCAGGGCCAGCGATTCCGGCGTGGCGTCGGCGCGGATGCCCTCATCCTTCACGAACATCAGGGGCTCGCCCTTGCGCTGCGGCACTGGGACGGGAACCAGTTCGTCGTCGAACTTGCCCGCTTCCCATGCGGCGGCGGCGCGCTGGTGGCTCATCGCGGCATATTCGTCGCAGGCTTCCCGCGAGATGTCATAATCCCTGGCGAGATTGTTCGCCGTCTCGATCATGCCGCTGATGATGCCATAGCGTTCGATCGGCTGGGACATCACCCGGCCCCGCGTCAGGCGGTCGTGGAACTGGGTCGAGCCGGACCGGGCGCCCCAGCGATGATCGATCGAATAATATTCGACGTTCGACATGCTTTCCACGCCGCCTGCGATCACCATGTCCGCGGCGCCGGTCTGGATTCGCATGGCGGCGTCGATCACCGCCTGAAGTCCGGAGCCGCAGCGCCGGTCGAGCTGCACGCCGGGAACGGATTCGGGCAGCCCCGCCGCCAGCGCCGACCAGCGGCCGATGCACGGCGCCTCGCCATTGCCATAGCCCTGGCTGAACACCACGTCGTCGATCCGCTCGGGGTCGATCCTGGTGCGATCCACCAGCGCCTTGATGATGATGGCGCCCAGATCGCCCGCCGTCATCGACTTGAGCGACCCGCCATATTTGCCGACGGCGGTGCGGATGGGGGCGACTATGGCGGCTCTGCGCATGGGGATAAGTCCTTCGGATGAAAAATCAGCGGGCGGATTCGGCCTGGCGGATCATTTGCCTGGCGATGATTGTCTGCTGGATCTGGCTGGTGCCCTCATAGATGCGCAGCAGACGGACATCGCGATAGAAGCGCTCCACCTTATATTCGGCCATATAGCCGGCGCCGCCATAGATTTGCACGGCGCGGTCCGCGATCCGGCCCACAGCTTCAGATGCATGATATTTGAGCGCGGCGCATTCCAGGCTGACGGGTTCGCCCGCATCGAACTTCGCCGCGACCGACTGCATCAGCGCTTCGGTGGTCAGCATGTCGACCTTCATGTCGGCCAGCATGCCCTGGACAAGCTGGAAGTCGGCGATGCGCTGGCCGAACTGCTTGCGCTCCAGCGCGTAGGAGAGCGCCATGTCGATCAGCCGCTGGCACATGCCGAGCGAGACGGCCGCGATGTGGATGCGTCCGCGATCCAGCACCTTCATCGCGGTCTTGAAGCCGCGCCCGGGCACGCCGCCGATGATGGCGCTCGCTGGCACGACCACATCGTCCAGGATGACGTCCGTGGTGATCGACCCCTTCTGCCCCATCTTCTTGTCGGGCTTGCCGAAGCTGATGCCGGGCGTGCTGGCGGGCAGGATGAAGGCGGAGATGCCCGCCGCGCCCTTCACATCGGGCTCCGTGCGCGCCATCAGCGTGAAGACGCTCGCGCGGGGGGCATTGGTGATGTAGCGCTTGGTGCCGCTGATGCGGTAATTGTCGCCGTCCCGGATCGCTACGGTACGCAGCGAACCCGCGTCGGAACCCGCCTCCGGCTCTGTCAGGCCGAAGCTGGCGATGGCTTCGCCGGTCGCGAATTTGGGCAGCCATTCGCGCTTCTGCTCCTCGGTGCCGTCCATGACGATGCCCTGGCTGCCGATGCCGACCGTGGTGCCGATGACCGAGCGGAACACGACCGAGGCGCGGGTGATCTCCCGGATGATCGCCGCTTCCTCCGCCATGGTACAGCCAAGGCCGCCAAATTCCTCCGGCACGGAAAGGCCGAACAGGCCCATGTCGCGCATCTGCTGGATGATGCTTTCGGGTACGGCGTCGGCCTCCTCGACCGCATCTTCGGCGGGGATCAGCTTTTCCGCGACGAAGCGCTGGACGGTGGTGCGGAACAGGTCGAACGTCTCGGCGTCCATCTCGAAAAACTCCTCTCTCAGAACTTCAATAAGCGACGTCCGCCACCATGGCGTCCATGCCGTCACAGCGAATGGCGCGGAAGCGACCGCCCTCATCCTCGCGCAGCAGCACGCTCTGGCCGCAAAAGACCGGGGCGACGGCGCGGAAGGAGAAGCGGCTGGGCTTGCGCCCTCCGTTGCGGGCTTGGCCGAACAGCTTGGCGGCGGTGAAGGGACCGTGGATCACCAGCCCCGGATAACCTTCGTCCGCGCAAGCATAGGGCAGGTCGTAATGGATGCGGTGGCTGTTGAAGGTCACGGCGGAAAAGCGGAACAGATCGACCGTGGACGGCGTCCAGACAGCGTCCTTCTCCTCCGGGGGGAATGGGGCCGGAACGATGGCGGGAGTCGCGCCGCCTGCATCGCGATAGACGATGGTCTGGGTCTCGCGCACGCATTCATCGTCCCCCTGGACGATGCGATGGTCCACGGTCAGCAGGATCAGCTCGCCGCTGCGTCCCGATTTATGCGCGACATCGCGCACGGTGGAGATGCGGGTCGCCTCCCTGTCGAGCAGCAGAGAGGGACCGAATGCCATGTCCGATGCCGCGAACATGCGGCGGGGCAGGCTGACCGGGGGCAGGAAGCCTCCGCGTCTGGGGTGGCCGTCAGGACCGATCCGGTCCGCTGCGGCGACGGGCAGGAAGAAGGCCCAATGGGCGAGGGACGGCTGGATTTCCCCGACGTTCAGCGGTTCGCCTATGGCGGCGGCAAAGCGGGTGAGCGCCTGACTGTCCAGAATTTCAGTGCGGCTCTCTGTCTTGCCGATCCAGCTGCGCCAATGGGCGATGTCGGCTTCGGTCACGGTCATGCCACCAGGCCTTCATCATGCAGCCGTCCGATCGCGCCGCTGTCCAGGCCCAGCACGGTGGCGAGCACTTCGTCGGTATGTTGCCCCAGCTTCGGCGCGGTGGCGACGGGACCGCGGCCTTCGTTGGCCAGCGTGCCGGCCGGACCGGATGTCGGATAGCTGAGGCCGCTCGGATGGGTCAGCGTCTTGAACAGCGGATTGGCGGTGAACAGGCGCGCGTCGGTCGTCACCGCCCGATGCAGCGTCTGATATTCGCCCCAGGTGACGCCGCCCGCGTCGAAGGCGGGTTTCAGCGCTTCGGCCGTGCGGCTTGCGAAGGCAGCCTCGAACAGCGGGAAGAGGCGGGCGCGGTGGGTGAAGCGGGCGCCTTCATCCCTGGCGAAGCTGGTCCCAAGTTCCGTTTCGATGGCGCTGACCGCATCGCTGAGGTCCAGCGTCTTGAGCAGGCCGCTCCACTGGCGCGGCGTGATGGCGACGACGATCAGCCGCTTGCCGTCCGCCGTCACGAAATCGCGTCCGAAGGCGCCGAACAGGTCATTGCCCATGCGGGGGCGGTCTCCGGCGGACAGCACTTCCGCCACCGAACCCAGATGCGACAGGCTGGACGCCGCCAGATCGGACAGGGGAATGCGGATTTCCGCGCCCTCGCCGCTGGTCCTGCGGCGGAGCAGCGCCGATGTCAGCGCGAAGGCGGCATAGGCTCCGCCCAGCAAATCCCACGCCGGCAGCACATGGTTGACGGGCCGTTCGTCATCGGCCGGCCCCGTCATCTGCGGCACGCCGACCGCCGCGTTGATCGTATAGTCGACCGCTGGCGATCCGTCAGCCCAGCCCATCACCCGGACGGTGATGATGTCGGCGCGCCTCGCCGCCAGCGCTTCATGGCTGAGGAAACCCTTCACCGGATAGTTGGTGAGGAACAGCCCGGCATTGTCGCCCGGCGCCGTCGCCAGCGCCACGGCCAGTTCGCGGCCTTCGGGACGGCCAAGGTCGATGGCGATGGATTTCTTGCCCTTGTTCAGCCCCTCCCAATAGAGGCTGTCCCCACTGGGCGCGACCGGCCAGCGGCGGTAGTCCGGACCGCCGCCGATGGCGTCGAAGCGGATCACTTCCGCGCCCATCTGAGCGAGGTGCAGGCCACAGGATGGCCCGGCTATGAAGGCGGCGCCTTCGACGACACGCAGGCCTTTCAGCAAATCATACATGCAGTTTCACCCCAGGAATCCGACAAGGGTCCGACCGATGTTCGCGCCGGTGAACAGACCCCAAAAGGCATCCAGCGCCTTGTCGATCCCTTCATAGACCGTTTCCGCCGAAGCCATTTGCCCCGCGGCGTTCCAGGCCGTCATCCGCTCCACCATCTCGGTCTCAAGGTCCATATGGTCGAGTGCGATGAAGCCTTCCATGCGGATGCGCTTGGTCATGATCATGGTAAGGTTGCGCGGTACGACCGGCGCATCGGTGACGTTATATTGGGAGATCATCCCGCACACCGCGAAACGGGCGAAATTATGGGCCAGCGACAGCGCGGCCTGCAAATGATCGCCGCCGACATTTTCGAAATAAACGTCGATGCCCGTCGCGCCGATCGCCTTGACCTCACGGGCGAGCGCTTTGGTGAGGTTCGGCTCCGCCTTGTAATCGATGGCGGCGTCGACCTTCAGCACATCGCGCAGGAAGGCGGTCTTTTCCGAGCCGCCCGCCGATCCGATTACCTTGCATCCGATGTTGCGGGCGATCTGGCAGGCTATCGAGCCGACCGCACCGGACGCTGCCGAGACGAATACGACCTCGTCAGGCTGCAGCCGTGCGATCCGCATCAGCCCGGCATAAGCCGTCAGGCCCGGCATCCCGGCGAAACAGAGCCAGGCCTGGGTGGGGAGGGCGCTCCTGTCCCGCTGCTGAAGCGCACTGGCAGGGGCGTTGAAGACCTCCCGCCATCCAAGGCGGGAGAAGACGAGATCGCCCGGCGCGAAGGCCGGATCATTGGAAGCGATGACCTCTCCGATCGCCGGCCCCTCCATCGGCGCATCGAGCGCGAAGGGCGGGACATAGCTCTTGGCGTCGCTCATCCGCCCGCGCATGGCGGGATCGACCGCCATCCACAGGTTGCGGACCTGCACTTCGCCCGGACCGGGCGGCGGTGCGTCGACCGTGACCATGGCGAAGTCTTCCGCGACCGGCGTGCCGATCGGGCGGCGCTTCAAGTGGATTTCACGCGATTGCATGCCGGTCGCCTCAATAGCCGTTGAGCCGCGCCCAGCGCTCGCGATGCCAGGCGGTCGAGCCATAGCATTGCGCCGCCACCCGCGCCCGCTTCAGATAAAGTCCCGCATCATGCTCATGGGTCATGCCGATGCCGCCGTGAAGCTGGACCATCTGGGATGAAATACCGTGCAGCGTTTCCCCAACGGTCGCCTTGGCCAGGGAGGCGAGGGCGGGGAGGGCGGGAT
>NZ_JAINEZ010000022.1:0-65796 GCF_019873065.1 Sphingobium sp. PNB | reverse complement strand
CGCCTTCCTCGACGACTTCGTCGATGATCCCGAACTTGCCGCCCGCTTCAAGGCTCAGCCGCCGCGGTAACAACCGGGCGGTTACCCTAAGCGTGCTCTCGAGAGCGTTCTTAAGAGCAGGTCCCTACCTCACGACAAGGCGCGTCTCGCCGGATGGATACGAAGGGCAGTCAGGCGGCGAAAGCGCACAGCAGGGCGATAGCGTCTCGTCAGGCAGTAGTCGCACCGAAACGCATAATGAGGGAATTCATCTCACGCCGCTGATGACGCCCGATGAAATCGCGAGGCTCTTTGCACGCGGAACAAAGCGGCAGATCGTCATCACGGAAGACTCTGTGATGGCGCTGTCGAGGTGGTTTCCGACAAGATAGCGATGCTTACGGCTCTTTCGGCTTGGCGTAGCCCTTGCTGAGCGATTTGGGAGAGTCGCTCTCGTCCCAATAGATGCCGCCACGATCAAGCTGTTTTCGGACCATCGGAAGCAAAGCGCGATATTCGTCGCGATCAAGAATGTGCGGTTCAATCTCTTTTCCATCAGGCAGACGCACAGCGAAGATCGGCCACGCACTCGGCGTTGGTCCCATGCTTGCAACCAATATGCCTCTAAAACCGTCAATTCCGGTTGAGCGTTCCGGGCTGTTAAGGTGGAGTGTGTAATTCCCGACCTGCGTTTCTTCATCGGGGCGGTCTGCGAGAAACTTTTGATTCATAGCCATCAGCGCAACAGCCTCGTCATTTCCAAGCGGGGTGAGCTTCCCGCGTCCGATCAGCTTGACCTCTGGGTTAAGCGGAGCCGGGAAAACGGAACTGAGGGTGCAATTGAAGTCGCTCTCATCGGCGCCAATTTTGAGGAAATTGACCTGAGCCTTGCTCTTGGGTTCAAGATGAAATGGTCGATATAAGGCATAGTTTCCGACCCATTGGGAAATCTTGACCGCCTGAATGTCGGCCCGATGTCCAAAAAGTCTTCTAACAGATAAAACTTGCGGCTCTTTCGATATCAAATATTCCCTATATTTTTCCCTTTCGAAGTCCATCCTACAGGAATCTATAGACATAATCCATAAATGAATCGCCTTCATGGCCGCATTATCGGGAATTGTTTGATCTCGTACGGCTCGATGGAGCGAAGACCTAGATATATCTGGCCTTATTTCACTTCGGTCAAACGGATATAGAGGGTCTTTTCCTTCAAGATATTTACTCACCGTGCCATGTATTCTTGTAATCATGACAGGATAAGAAATAGGGTTATCATCATGATACCGCCGGAGAACGCGTAACGTCAGCCGTGCTTCGCTCTCGTCCATAGGCTCGCCCAGATTCCGACGCGGCCCGCTCTTGCCTTCTTCGGTATCAATCATCCCGCCTGCATCCCTTCCACTGCCTTCAACGTCCCATTGGCGTCCCTCCGGTGTCCCTCCTTAACCACCTCGTTGGCGGGACGCATTCATTTCATCATGTCCTTCATCAGGCGACGGTCTGATCGGCGGCGGACCCGCTGACATCGAAAGTGACAGGCCTGTCCTCCTCGGAGGACGACATGAAAAAGGTAATACAGGTGCACAGGCGCGAGCGGTTGCTTAGTCTCGATGCGATCCACGGGCTGGCGGATTGCTTGAACGAATTGAACCAGTCCCGCCGTCAGGTGGTGGAGACGATGACAGGTGCTCTATATGGCTGGATCGCCGTTGGCGGCGTCATTATGAGCGGCGAAGGCGAGATCATAGATATCTATCCGGGCATCGTGGATGACGCGCATGGAGAAGATGGTTCCGCCGTCTGGATTTCGGAGCAACGTCGCCGCGCCGCCAATCCTCCGCAACGCAGACCGCGACAAACAATGTTTCTGAGGATGCAGTTATATGACGCGGCCTTTCGGATCATGACAGGAAAATCCATCCTACCTTCATCCGAAGATGATGGTATAAAAAACGATTGATGTATTTGATATGAAATTGAACCCGCTGAATTTTATTCGGCGGGTTTTTATCATATTTGCATTTCAAATTATCGTAATGGTAGAATTGTTTATATTGCTCAACCTGAGGTTGAGAAAAATCATAAGCGCCTTCGGGGGTGACGGCGCAAAAATAATTTAACGAATGTGCTTGGGGAGACCTTATCCCCCCGGCTGCGTGACAGGCATCTGTAGATCGAACTGACCTTGCTCATTCAAGCGCTGCATCTAGCGGCGGGGAGGTTCGATGAAACCGTTGACCATGGAGGAAAAGCGCGAGCTTCGTGCAAGCATGGCCAGCCTTGATCTTTCCGATGACAAGATTGATGAGTGGATTCAGCTTGTCGATTATGTCGCTATTTCATTCATTGATCAGGAATTTGGCTGGAGTGCGGAAAGAATTTCACTTTCCACGCGGGCAAATCGCGCTCTTTCATCTTCAGACTCTTGCCCCCGAGTCCCCGCATCCGGTACATTCAGTCACGTTGATGACCGTCCAGACGGCGCGGCGAAACCCATGAAATCGACGGACGAATTTACGCCATGACAAGAAAATCGAACCAGAAGGCCGTGATTTACTGCCGCGTGAGCACAAAGAAGCAGGCGCGTGAAGGTAACGGATTGGAATCACAAGAAATTCGTTGTCGCGAATATGCCGGGTATCGCGGGCATCAAGTGGTTCAGGTTTTCAGCGACGATATGTCCGGCTCGCTGTCGGGTCGTCCCGGTATGCTCGCCATGCTCGCATTCCTGAAAAAGCATCGCCGGGAAAATATCGTCGTCATTATCGACGACATCAGCCGTCTGGCGCGCGGAATCGAAGCGCATCTGAAACTTCGTGCCGACATTGCTAGCGCGGGTGGCTTGCTTGAATCTCCATCCATCGAATTCGGGGAAGATTCAGATAGCATTCTGGTCGAGCATCTTCTTGCCAGCGTCTCTCAACATCAACGGCAGAAAAACGGTGAACAGGCCAAAAACAGGATGAAGGCCAGACTCCAAGGAGGGTGGTGGGTGTTCAATGCACCTATCGGATTCCGCTATCAGCGTAGCTCAGGCGGTGGCAGCATCCTCGTTCGTGACGAACCTGTCGCGTCCATCATCGCCGAAGGCATAAATGGCTATGCCAGCGGGCGCTTCAATTCGCAGGCCGAAGTGAAGCGCTTTTTTGAAAGCCATCCTGAGTTCCCGGTTTGTCGCCACGGCTTTCTGACGAACGAGCAGGTAAACCGTATTCTGACGCGCCCGATTTATGCTTCATACATCGAGAGCAAGGAATGGGGAGTGTCGCTCCGCAAGGCGCAGCATGAGGCTATAATCTCTCTTGAGACGTTCGAGAAAGTGCAAGAGCGGCTGTCTGGGAAGAGCATCGCACCCGCCCGCAAAGACGTTCACCTTGACTTCGCCATGCGCGGGTTCATCGCCTGTGGTGAGTGTCATCATCCTATGACGTCTAACTACTCGACTGGCAGGCACGGCAAGCGTTTCCCGTACTATGTATGCCGTCGTCGTGGCTGCGAGAAGCATGGAAAGTCTGCTCCAAGGGCGAAGGTCGAGGGCGCGTTCGAAGAGATGCTTCGCCGCCTTGTGCCAAGCCAAGAGTTGTTCTCGCTTCTTTCAAGCCTCTTTCGCAAACGCTGGGACGAGGCTGAGGCCAAAGTGAAAGAGACCCGTGCCGCGATGAAGCTGGAAATCACCGAGATAGAAAAGAAGGTCGCGCATTTTCTCGACCGCATTGTTGAGTCAGATAGCGCCACGGTGATCGGGGCATACGAGCGCAAGGTCGATGAACTGGAACGCAAAAAGCTCGTCATGATCGAAAAAACGAGTCGTTGCGGCACGGTTGCACGAGGCTATGACGAAACTTTTCGAACCGCTTTTGAATTTCTCGGAAACCCTTGGAAACTCTGGGAAAGTGGAAGCTTCGAAGACCGAAGAATTGTCCAAAAATTGGTGTTGGCGTCTCATCTGGAATATGACTGGAGTGAAGGCGTTCGAACCCCAGAAATATCCTTGCCGTTTAAGGTGTTAGGGCGGCTCAACGACCGAGAAAAGGTAATGGCGGAGACGGAGGGATTCGAACCCTCGGTAGCCCCTTAAGGCTACGACGGTTTAGCAAACCGCTGGTTTCAGCCACTCACCCACGTCTCCGCACGAATTTGCCCACCGGATGAGGTGAGCAGTGGCTAGATGTCGGCCTATAGCGGCGGGTTTCATGCATGGCAACGGTCCGCAGCGGAGAAAAATCACCCGAATTCCGAAAAGCGGATTCGGACTGGCGCGGAATCGACTCGGGTCGCCGTTCGTTCATTGTCGTTTCAGCTTGTTCCCCGATAATCTGAAATATGATTGAAGAGCGGGTTCTTTGGGGAGTAGCGGGCATGATCGGGATTTTGCGGCGGTTTTCGGGCCGCGCTGCACGGGCGGGCGCTTTGGCGGCCGCGCTGGGCGGCATCACGCTGGCGCCGGTCGCACAGGCGCAGGTGCGCACCGTCGACCCCAATAGCGCCATCGATTCCGATCTGGCCCCCGTGCCGCAGCAGGGCGGCAGCACGCCCACCGATCCCGGTGTGGACCCCAATGCGCAGCCGGGGAGCAGCGCGCCCGCCGACAGCGGCGCACCCTATAATCCGCCGCCGGTCAGTTCGGGCGCGACCGCAACTGGCGCGCCGGTGACGGCCAATTCTCCGCCGGCGGCGATCTCCCCCAGCGATTCCTACCAGGAAGACGATCTGATCGGCGCGGCCGAAGGGGTGTTCGGCAAGGGGGCGGAAGGGCTGGCCGGGATCATCGAGAAGATCCTGAAGGACCAGGGCCGCCCCAATGCCTATATCGCCGGGCGCGAAGCGTCGGGCGCGTTCGTCGTCGGCCTGCGCTATGGGTCCGGCACCCTCAATCACAAGGTAGAGGGCAAGCGGGAGGTATATTGGACCGGCCCGTCCATCGGCTTCGACGTGGGCGGCAACGCGGCGAACACCTTCGTGCTCGTCTATAATCTCTATGACACGCAGGACCTTTACCATCGCTTCCCGGCGGCGGAGGGCACCGCCTATCTGGTAGGCGGCTTCACCGCCAGCTACCTGCGTTGGGGCAGCGTGGTGCTGATCCCGATCCGGTTGGGCGTCGGCTATCGGCTGGGGGTCAATGCCGGTTACATGAAGTTCACCGAGAAGCGGAACTGGCTGCCCTTCTGACGGCCCGGGGACAAGTGCTGGTTTACGAAGCCAGCCGTGACCTTCTCCCCTTTCTCCTCCACCACCGCCTTGGGCGGCGGTCCCATTCCCCATCTTTCGATAAGGAGAATTTGGGGGATGCGCTCCTGCCGCCTTCTAAAGGGAGAGGTTGAGCTGCCCGCCGGCCTCTTCCGGCTCCTCATGATCCAGATTGTGCACGCCCAGCCCGAGCAGCCTGGCCCCCATGCGCAGCGGCAACTGGGCCCGCAGCAGCGCCCGGCCCGTCTGCGCCAACAAGTCGGGGGAGCGCACCGGTCCACCGAAGCTTTTCGACCGGGTGATGATCCTGAAGTCCGCGAACTTGACCTTGAGCACCACCGTCCGGCCATAGGCGCCGCTCTTTTCGATGCGGCCCCAGAGATTTTCCGCGATCCGGTCCAGTTCCGTGATCAGCGCTTCCTCCGTCACCAGATCGTCGAAGAAGGTATCCTCGACGCTTACGGATTTGCGTTCCTGCCGCTCATGCACCGGGCGGTCGTCCTCGCCCCGCGATGCGCGATAGTAGAATAGCGCCGCGCTGCCGAAATGATGCTGGAGAAAGGCAAGGTCGCGGGCACGCAGATCGGCGCCCGTCTCAATGCCCAAGGCCTGCATCCGCTTCGCCGTGACCGGCCCCACGCCATGGATGCGCCGCACCGGCATCTTTGCGATGAAGGCCGCGCCGTCTTCCGGCCGTACGACGCAGATGCCGTCGGGCTTGTTCTGGTCCGACGCCAGCTTGGCTATCAGCTTGTTGTACGACACCCCAGCCGACGCGGTGAGCCCGGTTTCCTCCCGGATCAGGCGGCGGATTTCCTCCGCTATGCGCGTGGCGGAGGCGATGCCCGGCTTGTTCGACGTAACATCGAGATAGGCTTCGTCCAGCGACAGCGGCTGGATGATGTCGGTGAAGCGCGAGAATATCTCCCGCACCTGCGCCGACACGCTGCGATAGACCTCGAAACGGGGACGGACGAACAGCAGGTCGGGGCAGAGCCGCCGCGCCCGCGCGCCCGGCATGGCGGAGCGGACGCCATATTTCCGCGCTTCATAGCTGGCCGTGGCGACCACCCCGCGCGGACCGCCGCCGCCAACGGCCAGCGCCCTGCCCCGCAACGAGGGATCGTCGCGCTGCTCGACCGACGCGTAAAAGGCATCCATGTCGATATGGATGATCTTGCGCGGCGGGGTCTCCATGGCCAGCGCTTATGCCACAGGGCGGAAGGGAAGGAAAAGGGGAGGGCGCGCTTCAGCGCCGCAACAGGCGCAGATTGTCGAGCAGCCATTCCAGATGCGCGCGGCTGATCCGGCTCCACACATTATAGGTGCAGCGCTGGCCGCCGACGCGCAGATAAGCGAGGGAATGCAGGCCTTTGCCGCCCGGATTGGCGGCAGGATAGCGCTGAGCGCCTTCCTGCCCATAGCCGGCGAAGGATGGGGCGGGCAGGCGCGCCAGTTCGCGCATATAGGGCCATTGTTCGGTCAGCCTGCGCCGCTGTATCCGCGCATCGGCCCGGTCGTCCGGCAGCAGGCCGGTTCCGGCAAAGCCATAGGCGCTGCGCAGCCCGGGAAGGTCGAAGGCAACGCCCCAGCCGCCGCCGAAGCTGGCGGCGCGCGGCGTACCCTCCGGATCGCCGGGCGCGGCCAGCGCAAGCGGCGCGCAGGACTGGCGGTTCTCCGCCTTGGCCCATTCGGCGCGGGCGCGCCGTTCCCCGATCAGCGTCGTGGTTTCGGCCGAAAAAGCCGGCATGGCGCCGGACAGCAGGGCCGCCGCCAGCGCCGCCAGCGCCAGCCTCATTCCCTGTCCTTGAGCGACAGCAGCGCGGCGAAGGGGCTGGCCTGCTCCTCGCTCAACACGCCCGCTTCACGCAGGACTCCGTCGGCTTCCGGAGAGCGCGGATAGGGCGTCATCGCGAGCGCCACCGTCTCGGCCACCGCCTCGCCCATGTCGATGGTGAGGCCGTCGAAACCGATGGTGTCGCAATCCTCGGCGTCCAGCTCCAGTTCGTCGCCTTCGGGCGTCTCTTCCCCCTCCCTGACGAAGCGGAGCAGGAAATCGGTGTCCACCTTTTCGGGCACCGCGACCCCTGTCGCGACACAGGGCTGGGCTAGGTCCGCGCGCACCCGCCCCCTGGCATAGATCGCGCCATTGTCCTCGTTCAGCGCATAATCCGCCTCCAGCCTATCGAGCGAGAGCAGGTTGAAGCGCTTCGCCAGTGCCTCCCGCTCCGCGGCGTCGGCGGTGATGGTCACCGGCTGGGCATGACGGGCAAGCTGGTCGATTCGGACGGGCCGGGAAAATTCGGGGGCAGCGCTCATCCAAGGTCTCCCGCCATCAGCGCGTCGCGGCTGAGGCAGCCCAGCCTCACCCAGCGCGCGCGCAGATGCGATTCGACATGCGCCAGCGCGTCTGCCGCCGGCGCATCGCCGCGATAGAGGTTGCGCGCAATCGCTTCGCTCAGGTCGGCCTCGCCCGACAGCGCCGCGCGATAGGCCGCCAGACGCCCGCCCAGCGCGCTCACCATGCGGCCGATATGCTTGCCGACGACGACGTCGCCAATCCCCTCCTGCCGCAACTGGCCGTCCATGTCGTCCACGAACAGTTCGGTCAGCCAGACGCTCTCCTGCGCGGCGCCCAGCGCCTCCAGCCGCATCAGCGCCTGGGCGAGGATGGCGACGATCATGTCGAAGCGGCCGTCCATCGTGTCGGGAACCTGCCCCTCGACATACCAATGGGGCTGGCGTCCCTCCGCGACGATGGCGTTGTACAGGGTGCGCATCGCGTCCCTGGGATCGCTCGGCGCGAACAGACGCTGGAAGATGCTGGGCATGAGTTTGACTGTTTCCTGGCTGGACCGATCGGCGGCCCCTTGCCGAGGCTCGCGCATTTCCATATTGATCGCCCGGCCGCCCGATGCAATGGCGGCTTTGTTTTTCGGCAAGGTCCGGGGCAAGCCCCCGCAGGAGAAGTTCATGCGCCAGTTCAGCCGCCAATCCCGCAGCGGGCGGATTTTGCTTGGCGCAGGCCTTTGCGCGCTGCTGCTGGGCGCGTCGGGCTGTTCGCGCATCCGCACCCATCAGGGCTATCAGGTCGACAAGCTGCTGGTGGATTCGGTCCAGCCCGGCATCGACAACCGCGCATCGGTGGAAGGGACGCTGGGCCGGCCGAGCTTCGTCGCGCAGTTCGGTGACCAGGACTGGTATTATGTGTCGCGCGACATGCGCTCGCTCGCCTTTTCCAATCCCAAGCCGGTGTCGCAGACCGTACTGCATGTGCGTTTCGACGCGGCGGGCAATGTCGTGGCGGTGGATCGCATGGGACTGGAGCAGGTCGCGAAAATCTCGCCTTCCGGCGACAAGACGCCGACGTTGGGCCGCCATCGCAGCCTGTTCGACGAGATTTTCGGCAATATCGGCGCGGTGGGCGCCGGCGGCATGGGCGGTGCAGGCGGCGGCAGCAACACCGGCGGCGGTCCGAACGGAAGCTAAAGCATCGTGCGCAAAAGTGGGAACCGGTTTTGCGCTTAAAAGGATGCGACAACAAAAGCTTAGAGCGCGCGGTCTGCGTACGATTTAGCGCAGCGCGCTCTGGAAACGACCGGTTCCGGCCGGGCTTGGCTGAGCCCGAACGGTCCTCTTGGGTGAGCAACTGGCGGTCGCGGGCGGCATTCTAACCCTACACCTTCATGAGCAGACCATCGGCCAAGCGCATCGGCCGGTAGCCCAATGCCCGCAACCGATCGATGTCAAGGGCGGGAAACCCCCAATCCTGCTCTCTTCCTCCAGCCTCATGAACCACCGGCGCACCGGTTTGCCTGGACAGCAGTTGCGCCAGTTCCGCCATGGTCGTGCGGACCCCGCTGCCGACATTGAAAGGCCCTGCCTCCTCATTGCCGAGCAGCAGCAACATGGCCCGCACCACATCGTCGACATGGACGAGGTCGGCTCCGAACCCGCCGCCGCCATGCACGCGGATCGGCCCACCGCTGGCGGCTGCCCCGGCCATAGCGGCCAGCGCGCCGCTTCGCTGGCCCGGCCCATAGACCGATGCCAGCCGCAGCGTCTGGAGCAGCACATCCTCCCCCCGGCAGCGTTCCGCCGCATAGATTTCCTGCGCGACCTTCGAACCGAGATAATAGCCCCTGCTGCCGGGAAAGAGGGGCGCATGTTCGTCCGGAGGCTGGGGAGCCGGCGCATAGGCATTGGCGCTGCTCGCCTGCATGATCCGCCGCACACCTGCCCGGATCGCCCCGTCGGCCAGTTTCAGCGTGCCGAGCGCGTTGATCCGCCAGCAACGCTCCGCTTCGGCCGGGTCGCCATGATCGGACGGGATATGTGCGGCGAGATGGACCAGCGCCGTGCAGCCGGAGAAATCCACCCCCTCGACCGCCATCAGGTCGAGAAACGCCCATTCGTCGGCCGGATCGGCTTCCGGCGGCGGACGGCGGCCGAGATGACGGACGCGCCAGCCGGCGCGGCGCGCGGCGGGCAGGAAAGCACGGCCGACAAAGCCCGATCCGCCGGTCAGCGCCAGCAGGGGGGCACGGTCGCTCATCGCACCCCGTCGATGCGCTCCTGCGGCACGAACATCTCGTCCCAATAGCGCAGGATCACCCCCGGCCGCACCGGCGGCTGCACGACGGGGGTGGCGTGGAGCAGTTTCCGCACGCACATCTCCACCTCGTTGAAGCCCGCCATGGCGCGCAGCGGCGTCGTGCCGGAAAATCGGGCGTTGATCTCGAACACGCGGGGCGTGCCGTCGGCATCGGTGCGGAACTGGAAATTGGCGGGGCCATGGGGTTGCAGCGCCCGCCCCAGCGTCCGCACCTGCGCGTTCAGTTCCGGATAATCGGCAATATAGGCGCGATAGGTGTTTCCGTCGCGCAGGTCGCGGCGCATCACGATGGATGCCTGCACCTCGCCGTCGAAGACGAGCGTGCTGGCGGTATATTCGCAATCGGCGCTGCCCACGCATTGCTGCACGACGAGCCCGCCGCGTCCCTCCAGCGCCGACGCCAGTGCGGCGCGGTCATGCACAACCGACACGCCGACCGAGCGCGCACCGATCCGGGGCTTCACCACCAGCGGAAAGCCGGCCTTGTCGATCAGCGCCTCCACCGCTTCCTCATCCTCCGCTGCGGCGGACGCGGGGTGGGGCAGGCCGACGCTTTCGAAGAAGCGCGCCGTTTCCAGCTTGTCGTCCGCTATGGCGACGACGCGGGGATCGCTGACCAGCACATGCGTGCCGAACAGCGCCTCCAGCCGGCGCCGCTCCGCCGCGAACCAGGACAGTTCCACATCGGTGCCGACCAGCACCACGTCCGGCCGCTCCCGGTCCAGCAACTGGTGGATGCGGTCGCCGAAGGCCGGGTCGTCGGCAAAGGGCAGGCGATAGGCGGCGTCGGCCCAGTAGAGGCCAGCGGAAAGCGGATTGGGATCGGCCGCGATCACATGGCAGCCCAGCGCCGATTGCCGCAGCGACTTGATGATGCCCTGTCCCAGCACCGCGCCGGCTCCGGTGACGAGGACCTTCATGCGAAGAACCGGCAGAGCCGCTCCTGCGTGGCGGGGGACAGGGTGGTGGCGCGGATGGCGTGCACCTGGTCCTCCGGATCGAAATCGATGTCGCGGCTTTCGACGGTCACAAAATCTCCCCTGACTTCGATCATCGCCCATTTGGGCGTCCGGTCCCCATCGTCGCGCGGTTGGCCGAGCGAGGCGAGGGTGAAGATGGTGGCGGCGGCGCAATCATAGCGGCGATGCCGGTGAACATGGCCGAACAGGCCGTAGAGGAACCCTCGCGCCGCGAGCGCGGCGGCGGCTTCTTCCGCCTCCTGCGCCGAGCGGATATAGCGCCAGTCCCCATAGTCGAAGGGATTGGCATGGGCGGCGAACAGCGGCCCCAGCGACCAGCTTTCCCTCCAGTCGAAGGCCGCCATGCCGCCCGGCGGGATATGGGCGGCGGTCCAGTCGACGCTTTCGCGCAGCCAGTCGGGCAGGGCAGCGCGATAGCTCTCTGCGGCGGGCGATCCCCTGTACAGCATGTCGTGATTGCCGCTGATCAGGATCGCGCCGTCCCGCGCCGCCGCGCCCTGCACCAGTTCCAGCGTCTCCAGCGGCTGCACGCCATAGGTCAGCAGGTCGCCCAGGATCAGCATCCGGTCGAACCCCTCCCGCCGCGCGGCGGTAAGGGCCAGTTGCAGCGGGTCGCTGGCCGCGTGGATGTCGGTCAGCGCGGCTATTCGCATGGCGAAACCGGCCGGGCCAAAGGGGGCGGGGCGAAGCGGAGGCGGCGGGCTTCGATCAGTTCCCGGTACAGGTCGAGATGCGCCGCCGCGCAGTTTGCGATGGAGAAGCGCCGGGCGACCCGCAGAGCGCCCTGCGACAGCGCGGCGTAGCGGGCGTCGTCGCCCAGCACATCCGCCATGGCCAGCGCCAGCGCGGCGGGATCGGAGGGCGGGACGAGCTGACCGTTGACGCCGGGCGAGACCATTTCCCGGTTGCCCGCCACCGCGGTCGCGACGATGGGCAGGCCACTCATCGCCGCCTCTATCATCGCGATGGGAAAGCCTTCCCACAGCGAGCAGTTCACGAACAGGTCCGCCTGCCGCATCAGCGCGTCGACGTCGCTTCGGGCGCCGAGCAGTTCCACCGGTTCTCCAGCCACCTGCACCGCAAGCCGGCCGAACTCCGGCCCCGCCCCGGCGATGCGGATGCGGGCGGAACGGCCCCGTGCCGCCAGCGCATCCACCAGCGGCCGGGCGGCGCGGAGCAGGGTGGGATAATCCTTCTGCGCCGACACCGTGCCCACGGCGAGGATCATCGGATCGCGACCGGCGGCTGCGCGTGGCTGCCCGGTCCGGAAGCGGGCGCCGGCGGCGTTCAGGATCATGCGGATCGGCTTTCGGGCATGGCCGCGCAGCAGCGCCTCGCACTGGTCGCTGATCGCGACATAGCCGTCGACGATGCAGTTGAAGAGGGCGAAGGCCGACGGAGGAAAGGAGAGGCGGCTGTTATGATGGGTCAGCACCACCGGCACGCCGGGCATGGCCAGGGCGAGGGGGAGGAGCGCGCGGGCGCTATGGGCGTGGATCACATCGGGCCTGATCGTCCGCAAGGCGCGGCGCAGCGCCAGCGCCCCGCCGGGCAGATTGTTGCGATTGGCGAGTCCCAGCGAAAGGGCGGTGGCGCCGCCAGCCCTCACCCGCGCCATCATCGCCGCCTCGGTATCCGGCGCGTTGCCGACCTGCGCGGCGTCGCTCAGCGAAAGGACCGCTGGCTGATGCCCGGCCCCCGCAAAGGCCTCCGCCAGATTGCAGACCAGCATCTCTGCCCCGCCGGACGTAAAGCTGGTGATGATCGAACAGATGCGCATATCAGCGCGCCAGATCGACGCCGGTGGCCGCCAGCAGCGCCAGGGCGCGGGGCGACAGGTCGGCGCGGCAGCGTTCCAGCACCAGATCCGCCTGGTCGGGCCTCAGCCACTCGCCGAAGGCGCCCGCCTTGCCGCTGCGCATGCGCAGGCTCTGGTCGTCCTTGCGATCATAATCATGGCCCGGAATGCCGCTTTCCCGCTCCTTGTCGCGCATCCGGTCGAACTGCGCGGCGGCCACGGCGCGGGCGAGCATGTCGGGCTGCGGCTCGACGCCCAGAAAGGCGAGGATGGCGGCGGCGGTCGGCATGGGTTCGGCCAGCATATGCTCATAGCTGATCAGGTGATGCGGTCGCCCCGCCAGCCCCGCCGCCCAGCCGTTCAGATAGCCGGTGAGCGCCGCCATCCCATATTTGGGCTCATCGAGGAAAGCCGCCATGTCGCCGGAAAAGCTATGCTTGTGCCGGGTCGCGTGGAAATAGGCGGACACGATCACGTCGCGCGGATCGCGGACCAGGAACAGGACCGGCCGGTCGAGGAACAGCCGCTCGCGATAGGGCAGGTGGCTGACCAGGATCAGCGGCAGCTCGGCCTTGCCCGCCCGCCCGATGAAGGCGTCGATACCGCGCACCGGATCGCGGTCGAAATTGGGCAGGATGCGGAAGGTGCTGGTCAGATCGGGCTCGAAGCCCAGCTTCGCGCTTTCCGCGAAATAGCAGGAGAGCAGGTAGCGCAGCCATGTCCGCCCGCTCTTGGGGTAGGACACGAGAAAGGCGTCGGCCCGCGCCGCCGCCAGCCGCAATGGCGGTTCGTCCCGCAGCCGCCGACGCATCGCCCGCGCAAAGCCCTTCAGCGACATCATGTTCATGATCCTGCCCTCACGCGATGATGGTCGAGAATGCTGGTGATGACCGACTGCCAGCGGGCAAGCACCCGATCATGGCCGAAATCGGCCATCCGCTCCCGCGCCGCCTGTCCCAGCGCCGCGCGCCGCGCCGGGTCGGCGCACAATGCCACGATGGCGTCGCCCAGCGCCGCGCCGTCGCCATTGGGCACCAGCAGGCCGCTTCGGCCATGCCCGATCATTTCGGCCGGACCCCATTGGCAATCGAAGGAGACGACCGGCAGGCCCGCGCCCATGGCCTCGCCCACGACGATGCCCCAGCCTTCGAAGCGGGAGGAGAGGACGAACAGGTCGGTCTGGGGAATCCAGTCGCCCGGCCTTTCCGTCACGCCGGGCAGGCTGACCCGACCGGCCAGGCCCAGCCGGTCGCGCTGCCGCTCCAGCGCCGCGCGCTCCGGCCCCTCGCCCCAGATCACCAGCTTCCAGTCGGGAATGCGTTGCGCCACATGGGCAAAGGCGTCCAGCAGCAGGTCGAAGCCCTTTTGCGGCACCAGACGCCCCACGGCTCCGATAGTGCGGCCGTCCGACCGGCGATCCGGCGCGGCGCCGGCAGGCGGCACCGGATTGGGGATCACCCATCCCTTCACGTCCATGGCGCCCCTGAACCAGTCCATCGCCCCTTGCGTCATGGTGATGAGGCCCACGGCATGCGGATAGGTCATCTGCCGCAGCCGGCTCCAGACCGGCCCTACGGTCTGGAGCGCGGGATTGTTGCGTTCCGACACGATCACGGGGATATGCAGCGACCGCGCGGCCAGCACGGAAAGGATGTTGGTGCGCGTCAGGAAGCTCACGACCAGTTCCGGCCGCACCGCCTTCAACGCCCGCCTCAGCAGCCTCTGCCGCCGCAGCATCGCCAATGCACCGGTCGCGGCGGCGCGACGCCGCGACTTCATGCCCAGCCTGACGATCCGCACCTCTGGATGATAGGCGTAATAGGAGGGGGCGGACGGCTCCTCGAACACGATCAGGGTGATGCTCCAGCCCTGCGCCGCGAAATGGTTGCACAGCAGGCTGACGATATGTTCCGACCCGCCGGCGCCCAGCCCCGGAAGGACGAAGGCGAGCATGGGTGGCCTGGATGCTCTTACCAGCATGGCGGCGGGGTCCTGTATAATCACGCTGTTATGCGGGGCCAGTGTCTTTGGCGGGCGATCCCAAGTCCATTGCGCGAAGGGGTTAGGGGGTGGCGCTTTGGATCAGTCCTGTCCCACCCCGGCACGGCTGCGCGTCAATAATGGATGCGCAGTTCAAGCCCGGCGCGGGTGCGGTCGAATTCGTCCAGCGCGACGCTGCTGTCGCGTTTGGAAAAGCGCGCTGTCGCCGCGATGGCGACCCGGCGGTTGACGGCATATTCCAGTTCGCCGGTGGCGCCATAGAGATTGTCGGTGTCGTCGACGCCGAAATATTTGCTGCGGCGGTAGAGAATCCCCAGCTGCCCCCTCAGATTGTGGCGGATTTCCTGGTTTATGCCGAGCCGGAAGCGCATGTCCTCACGCGATTGCACCCCGGTCCTGTAGGTGGCGACATTGCCGACGAAGCCGTCCAGCGTGATGGTGGTGCGCGGGCGAGGGGCATAGGTCAGCCCGATCTGCACCGACATGCGGGTTTGCGATTCGATCCGCCTGTCCTTCGCGTCGAGGCGATAGACGCCCACCGCGGCATCGCCGCGCAGCGTGCCGCCCGGATCGATGGCGATGCCCACCCGGCCGCCATAGGTCGACGCATCGCGGTTGAACTGGCCTGGTACGGGGGCCAGGCGGAAATCGCGATGCGCCGCGACGCCCTCCACGAAGAGGCTCGTCAGCGGCGACACGCGCAGCATCACCCGCGCAAGGCCGCCGACGGCATCCAGGTCGCGCTCCTCGTCTATGGCGCGGGTGTAGCGCATCCGCGCGCCGGTCGCCTTGAACAGAAATCCGATACGCGAACCCCGATGCAGATAGGACAGGTCGCCCTCCACCAGATTGAGTTCGCGCGGGCCGATGCCGGGCAGGGTGTTGCCCTCCGGCTCGCCTCGATCCTCTATGATATGCTGCCAACCGGCGGCGACGTTCAACCGGTCGGCGGCCGACGGGTTCCAGTTCAGCCCGGCCGACAGGCGCCCGCCCACCGCATCTTCCTTGTCATATTGGAAATATTTGCGGAAATCCCCCTCGGCCCGGGCGGTCAGCTCCAGTGCGCCGCCCTTGCGCAGCAGGTCGACATAGGGGCGGACCTGAAGGCGGAAATCGTCCTTCTCGCCAAAGGCCTGGGCATAGATATTGCTGTCATATTCCAGCCGGGCGCTGCCGCCGATCCTGACGGTCGCGCTGCCCAGCGCCAGCGGCGTCGGTTCGAACAGCGCGGCGGGTTCGCCCTGCAACGGGTCGGAAGCGTCCATGTCCTGCGCCTGGGCGTCAGGCAGGGCAGCCATCAGCAAGAGGGCGGCCGCGCCCCCCGAGGCCGGACCAAATGCCGGGCGGCGCATCAAAACCACTTCTCATAGATGCGCAGCGTGTCGCCCGGCTGGATCATGTCCCGCTCGCCCGCGCGGCCGACCACCTGCCGCCCGTCGACCATGCGGGTGATGGCGACGCTGCCCTGTTCGGCGCGAAAGGTGTATCCGCCCGCAACCGATACCGCCGCCAGCACCGACATGCCCGCGCGATATTGATATTCACCGGGACTCTTCACCTCGCCCAGCACATAGAAGGGGCGCAGCTTCACCGGCTGCACGCTGACGGTGGGCGCATTGAGCAACTGGCGCTGGGTCAATTGCTGGGCAATGCTGGCCTGCAATTCCGGCACCGTCTTGCCGCCCGCGTCGACATCGCCCAGCACCGGCAGGGAAATCTGTCCCCGATCGTTGATCGTGTAGCTGCTGTCGCCGGAGTCGGTCCCGCTGAGGCCCGGAATCGCCACCCGCACCTCGTCCCCCGCGCCCAGGCGATAGGCCACGGTCGGCGCGGGCGGAAGGCTGGCCAAGCCCGACAGCCCGCTCGAACAAGCCGTCGTCAGGGCGAAAAGGCCAAGGAAAAGGCCATGATGAAGCCGGTTGCGCATCTGTGTCCCCTCTGGATGGATAGGGCGGAAGTTTAAGCCCTTTGGCTGATTCAGGGGCGGGCAATAACGGCTGGCGGACGGGCAAAAAGGGGCGAGAGCCGGAGCGCTTTGGGGGTGATACGAAGGAGGCGTGCCTGCCATATCGTGCTCCTGAAGGCAGGAGCGGGTACCGTCAGGCAGCCAGTTTCCTATCCTGCCTCCAATGGCTGAGGTCCCGTCCGATCAGCTCCTCCAGATCGGCGATGTCCCGCGCATAATAATCGACCATCCGCTGGCGGAGCATCGCCGGCAGGGGCGGATAGGCGATCTGCCGCGCGAACATGCCGCGCACCCGTTCGAACATCGCATTGCCGCGCAGGGGCCGCACTGCTTCCTTCAATGGCGCCAATGCGGTGCGCACGGGCAGGGGCAGGAATCTTTCGCTGCTGTCGTTGCGCGGGTCGGCACCCACCTGCGTCGAATAATGGCAGGGGGCGCCGATATGGTCGCTGACGATGGCGACGCTCGCTTCCGGCGCGGCCTTCACGTCCTCGAACAGCAGCACCTTGATCTGCTCGGCATCGAAATGCGTGAGCCAGCGGCGCAGATGCCTGGCGTAAAGCCCGTCCTCCAGAAAGCGCGGCTGGTCGCTTGGCCGCCCGTCCAGATAATGTTCCGGCCCCTTCGTCACCGTGCCGCGCCGGAACAGCATCTTGTAATCCGAATAGGCGCGGTCGACCGGATTGCGGAGCTGCACCACCAGCCGCGCCCTGGGCAGGACGGCGGCGAGACGGGCGGGCGCGTCCGGATGGGCGAGATAATCGGCGGACTTTTCCCCCAGCATCTGGTCGGGCCGGGCGCCATCGAAAAAACGGCGGTAATGGTCCAGGCCGCGCGCGTGGTCCTGGCTGAAGAAATGCGGCTCCGGCGCGGGCAGGTAGATGGCCGGGTTGTCCTGAAGCTGGTTGTGGATCCAGGTCGTCGCGCCCTTGACGGCGCCGATGATGACGAAATGCGGCAGGCGGTCGTTGGTCATCCTCTTTCCCCTCTTCGTCCGGATGGCAGTTCCGCCATGGCGATCTCCAGGCAGTTGGCGAGGCGATGCATGTCGCCTTCGTCCAGCAGATGGTCGACCGGAAAGGCGATGCTGCGGCGGCCAAGATCCTGCGCCACCGGCAGGGCGCCGTCGCGGCGCACCTGTCGGTCCGCAAAGGCGGCTTCGCCCGTCATGTCGGCGCAGGAACCGCTGCCCACGGGCATGCCCATCTGCGCCATACGGCCTATGATCGGCGTGGTTCCCGTCTCCCCCAGCCGGTCGGCGGCGATGGTCACATAGAGCCGGTAGAAGGCGTGACCGACCTCTGCCGGAATTGCGGGCACCTCCACCGCCCGATTGGCGCGCAGCAGCCGCATCAGGGTCGCGGCGTTGCGACGGCGGGCGGCCAGCCAACCGGGCAGCTTGGCAAGCTGCGCCCGCCCGATGGCGGCCTGCATCTCCGTCATCCGCCAGTTGCTGCCGAAGCTGTCGTGCAGGTAGCGAAAGCCGTTCGTCGTGGCCGGCGCGAAGAATTTGTCCGGATTCTTGCCATGGTCCTTATAGGCCCAGGCCCGTTTCCAGTGCCTTTCCTGCCGCAGCAGGAGCATGCCGCCTTCCCCGCCGGTGGACATGATCTTGTCGGTGCAGAAGGAAAAAGCGGCGGCATCCCCAAAGCTGCCCACGGCCCGGTCGTGAAGGGTCGCGCCATGCGCCTGCGCGCAATCCTCGACCAGCCACAGGCCGCGTTCATCGGCCAGCGCCCGCAGCGCCGTCATGTCGCAGGGCCAGCCCGCCAGATGCACGCACATTATCGCCCGGCTGCGCGGCGACAGCATGCGGCGGGCGGATTCCGGGTCGATATTGTTGCTGACCGGATCGATGTCGGCAAAGACCGGCGTCGCGCCGACCGCGACGATGCAGGCCGCGCTGGCAAAGAAGCTGCGCGAGGGCAGGATCACCTCGTCTCCAGCGCCGACGCCCAAGGCCCGCAGCGCCAGTTCCAGCGCGACCGTGCCGTTGCTGACCGCGATGCCGTGGGGCATGCCGCAAAATGCCGCGAACTCGGCCTCGAAGGCGCGGTTTTGCTCGCCATGGACCATGGCATTGACCCGCCCGGTTTCCAGAACCCGCGTCACCGCCGCGATCTCGTCGGGCTCATGCTGCGGCCAACGCAGCGCGGCATGATCGAGCGGACTGAGGCGGAGCGGAAGCTGGGGCGGAATCTGGGCTTGGGCAGGCGCGGCTTGCATCATTGTTCCCCCAAAAAGTCAGGCGACATCGCGCGGCAGCGGCGAGGACAGGACGGCTGGAATGTCCGTGGGGCGCGGCGGCATCATCAGCAGCGTGTCGGAACTTTCCGCCGCCAGCCGCCGCAATATCTCCGCCCAGCGCGAACTGGCGGAGGCCGCGACCATTTCATGCGTCAGCCGCACCAGCTCATCCGCGTCGCCCGCCGCGATCAACCGGGCAAGCTGGGCGAAGCCCTCCACCAGCATCTCCAGCGGGATGGGGGAGGGCATGGCCTCGAAAATGCCGGGAATGGCGCTTTCGATCTTGTCCTCGCTGCTGTCGAACAGTTCCTCGAACAGCTTTTCGCCGGGACGAAGCCCGATGAACTTGATCGGCACGTCGATTTCCGGCCGCAGCCCGGCCATGCGGATGACGCGGCGGGCGATCTCCACGATCTTCACCGGCTCGCCCATGTCGAGGACGAAGATGGTGCCGCGTTCCGAATCCGTCTCCAACGCGCGGGCGCTGCTTTGCAGGATCAGCAGCACCGCCTCCTGCACCGTCATGAAGAAGCGTTCGATGTCGGGATGGGTGACGGTCAGCGGCTTGCCGCTGGCAAGCTGTTGCTGGAACAGCGGGATCAGCGATCCGCTGGACCCCAGCACATTGCCGAAACGCACCGTCAGGAAACGCGGACTGTCCGGATCGCAACTGCCGATCAGGTCGAGCGCCTGGCAGTATAGCTCGCCCAGCCGCTTGGTCGCGCCCATCAGGCCAACGGGGTTTACCGCCTTGTCGGTCGAAATCTGAATCATCGCGCGGGCTTCGAATTCGCAGACCGCGTCCGCGACATTGCGCGTGCCCAGAACGTTCGTATGCACCCCGGCGCAGGGATTGGCCTCCACCATCGGCACATGCTTCAGCGCGGCGGCGTGGAAGACGATCTCCGGCCGCCGCCGCTCGAACACCTGCCAGAGCGCGGGGCGCTGGCGGATCGAGCAGAGTTCGGCGTGGAAGCGGACATGGGGGAATTTCTCCCGCGCCTCCATCTCTATGGCGTAGAGATTATATTCGCTGTGATCGAGCAGCACGATCTCCGCCGGGGCGTAATAGGCAAGCTGGCGCACCAGCTCGCCGCCGATGGTGCCGCCCGCGCCCGTCACCATGATCCGCGCGCCGGTGACCACCCGTTCCAGATAGCTGTGCTGCACCGTGATTTCCGGCCGCCCCAGCAATTCCGCGAGCGGCATCTTCTCTATCGCCATTCGGTCGCCGCTCAGCGGCTGGGCGCTGGTCCAGGGATTGCGGAAGCGGGAGACCACCAGATTTTCCTGCTCCGCCAGCGCCGCGATGCGCAATATCTGCTGCCGGTCGAGCCGCTCGCTGCTTTCCTGCACCACCAGGCTGACCGGTCGCCGGCCTGCGCGGTCGAGGTCCGCCACGATCCGGGGGAGCATCTCGGGCGAGCCCAATATCGGCAGTCCGCCGACATGCAGCCGCCGCTCATGCCCGTCGAAGGAGATGACGCCGACGATCTCCAGGCCCGAATGGGCGTCGGTGGGGACAAGGTCCGCCATGACCCGCGCCCAGTCCAGTTCGCCGAGCAGGAGGATGCGGCGGCGCGCCTGCACTGTCCGGCGGAGCCGCGCGGAGCGGACATGCTTGAAGAACTGCCGCCGCAGCACGCGCACGGCCAGCAGCGCCGCGACGGTCAGCGGCACGTCGACGGTCAGGAAGACGGTCATGGGCCCGCGCATCATTTTCTGCGGCACCAGCAATCCCGCGGTGATCATCCATATGAGCCAACTGCTGGCGAGCAGGCTGGCCGCCAGCGACAGCGCGTCGCCGATGGACAGGAAGCGCCAGCTTTGCCGATAGGTGCCGACGACGAACAGGACGCTGAGGTTCACGCCGACGAACAGGGCCATGAACCAGGGTTCCAGGAGCGTCCGGGGCATGGGCAGGTCGGACAGGATCAGCCGGGAAAGCACGAAGCTGCCCAGCATGATCAGCGCGTCCAGCGCCAGGATGACGGCCAGCCTGATCGCCCAGAAGCGCGTGGCGCCCCGCGCGGCGAAGGCGCGCGCGGCTGCGTCCAGTCGCAGGAGCATGGCGGCGGGCGGCGTTTGCGCAACGCTGTCCTGCCCGTCCGGCCTGGCTGATGCGATGTTCGGCATTCCGATGTCTCCGAGTCCATGGTCCGCCGGTTGCGGGGGCGGAGGGCTGCCTGGAGGCGCCACCCTGCATGCCGTCCGCAACCGACGGTGGCGCCAAGGCTATCGGAACGGGTGCATCGCGGTAATCGGTCGAGCGGACACTATCCTTTATCCCATGCGCAACCCGACCGGCGCGCCCTTCCGCCCATTGGGGCTATGCCACAGGCTCGATGGCGCCGGACGGCAGGGGCTGGCGGGCGCGGAGGGGAGGCGGATTGCCTCAAAGGGGTAATCTACCGATGCACCGCCGGGCTGCGGGGCGGGCTGTGATAGCTGTCTTCAAGAACTGGATCTGTCCGCCCGCCTGAAGCGGCGGTGGGGTCGTGCGCAGCAACATATGGAAAACCGGAGGGCATAAGCGCCGTGAAAGTCGTGATCCTCTCCAGCCTGTCCTGGTCGCTGATCAATTTCCGCGGGGCGCTGATCGCCCGGATGGTCGGGGAGGGGCATGAGGTCGTCGCCTGCGCCCCGGACGAGGAGCCGGAGGTGCTGGAAAGGCTGGCGCAGATGGGCGTGCGCTTCCGCCGGACGCCGATGGCGCGGGCGGGCACCAACCCGCTGCACGATGCGCGCACCTTGCTGCATTACCGGCGGCTGATGCGGGCCGAGCGGCCCGATGTGGTGGTCGCCTATACGCAGAAGCCGATCATCTATGGCGGTCTGGCGGCACGGCTGTGGAGCCGGGCGCGCTATTTCGCGATCATGAGCGGCCTTGGCTATGTGTTCAGCGAGGAGGCGGATGAGCGCCGCTGGCTGCGCGCCGTCGTGTCCCGGCTCTACCGGATCGGCGTCGCCCGGGCGCGCTGCATCTTCGTCTTCAACGGCGACGATCATCGGCTGATGCGCGAAAGCGGGATCGTTTCGCCGTCGCAGCGGGTGATGCAGGTTCCCGGCTCGGGCATCGACGTGCGCCATTTTGCCGAGCAGGCGCTGCCGGAAGGGCCCTTCACCTTCCTGATGATGGGTCGCCTGATGCGCGACAAGGGCGTGGGCGAATATGTCGATGCCGCACGGATCGTCCGGGCCCGGCGCCCCGACGTGCGTTTCCTGCTGCTGACCCGGCCGGAGACGGAAAATCCGACCGGCTACACCGCCGCCGATCTCGACCAATGGCGCGCGGCGGGGCTGATCGAATTCCTGCCGGAGACGCGTGACGTGCGGCCCTTCATCGCGTCCGCCCATGCGTTCGTGCTGCCGTCCTTCTACCGGGAGGGCCTGCCGCGCACGATATTGGAGGCGCTGGCGACCGGGCGGCCCGTCATCACCACAGACATGCCCGGCTGCCGCGAGCCGATCCGGCATGGCGTCAACGGCCTGCTCGTGCCGCCCCGCGACGGGGCCGCGCTGGCCGCCGCCATGGAAACGATGATCGCCCATCCACGGCGTGTCGCGGCCATGGCCGCAGCCGCCCGGCGGACGGCGGTCGACATCTATGATGTGGACAAGGTGAACGCCATGCTGCTGGACATCATGCAGTTGCGCGGTGCGGCCAGTGCGATGCCCATGCCAGCGCCTCCGCCCGCGCTGCTGGTGCCGGAGCGCGCATGACCGCCTGTCTGCGCCCGGCGGGATTGCTGGCGATCGGCCTTTTCGCGCTGCTTGCCCCCCTGCTGCTGCTGCTGTCCCTGCTGGTGCTGCTCTGCCTGGGGCGGCCGGTGCTGTTCCGTCAGGTCCGAAGCGGCCTGGGCGGCCGGCCCTTCGCCATGATCAAGTTCCGCAGCATGCGCGACCTGCGCGACAGCGACGGGGCCTTGCTGCCCGACGCCCGGCGGGTCACGGCCGTTGGGCAGTTCCTGCGCCGCTTCCGGCTGGACGAGCTGCCCGAACTGATCAACATCGCGCGGGGGGACATGGATTTCATAGGCCCCCGGCCGCTGCTGCCCCACAGCATCGCCGCCATGGGCCGCGACGGCGTGGAGCGCGGCAGGGTGCGGCCCGGCCTGACGGGTCTGGCGCAGGTCAGCGGCAACACGTTGCTGACCATCGAGGAAAAGCTGCGCTTCGACCTGCGCTATGTGCGCCACCGCAGCGCCCGCCTCGACGCGCAGATCATCGCGCGCACGCTGCTGGTGGTGGTCGGGGGTGAAAAAAGGATCGACTGGCATGCCGACGAAGCGCGCCCTCCTCATCGGGGCAGTTGAAACCACCCGGATCGCCTTCGAAGCGATCGCCCGCCACCCGGCATGGGACATGGCCGCCATCGTCACGCTCGATCCCGCTCTGGCCGGGCGCCATTCGGATCATGTCGACCTGCGGCCGGCGGCGCGGGAACGGGGCTGCCCGGTCATCCATGTCGACAATATCAACCGGGAGGAATCGCTGTCCGCCATCCGGGACGCGGGCGCGGACATCGCCTTCGTCATGGGCTGGTCGCAGATTTGCGGGACCGCCTTTCGCGCGCTCTTTCGCGACCGGGTGATCGGCTATCATCCTGCCGCCCTGCCCCGGTTGCGCGGCCGCGCGGCCATTCCCTGGACGATATTGCAGCAGGAACCGATCACGGCGGGAACGCTGTTCTGGATCGATGCGGGGACGGACACGGGCGACATAGTCGACCAGCAATATTTCCATGTCGCGCCGGACGAAACGGCGGCGACCCTCTACGCCAAGCATATGCGGGCGCTGGCCGTCATGCTCGACCGTGCGCTGGAACGGATCGCGGCTGGGGAGATGCCGCGCATGGTCCAGGACGAAAGCTGCGCCACCTGGGCCGCGCGCCGGACCCCGGCGGATGGGCTGATCGACTGGCGGCGGCCGGCCGGCGACATATTGCGCCTGATCCGCGCAACGGGCCGCCCCTATCCCGGCGCCTTCACCCGGCTGGGCGGCGCGGACCTCCGGATCTGGGCGGCGGCGCCGTCGGACATGGGCGGGCGTCACGCGGCCCTGCCTGGACAGGTCGTGGCGCGGACGGCGGACGGCTTCACCGTGCTCTGCGGTCAGGCCACCGCCCTTATCGTCACGCAATGGAGCGGCCCGGACAAGCCGCCCAAGCTTCACGCCATTTTGGGGGATTAGCCGATGTCGCTGCCGTTCAACGCCCGCCGGATCGCGGTCGTCGCGCCCCATCCCGACGATGAGATATTGGGATGCGGCGGCACCATGGCGCGGGCGGCATCCGCTGGGGCGGAGGTGCATGTCGTCGTCGTCACCCGCGGCCAGCCGCCGCTGTTCGACGAAGAGCTGGTGCGGCAGATACGCTCCGAAACCCTGCGCGCCCACGGGATGATCGGCGTGGCAGACACCCGGTTCCTGGATTTCCCGGCGGCCGGGCTGGATCAGATCAGGCGAAGCGAACTCAATGCGGCGCTGTCGGAGGCGCTGTCGCGGATCGAGCCCGACCTGCTGCTGATCCCCTTCATCGGGGACATCCACCTCGATCATCAGATCGTCTTCAACGCAGCGCTGGTCCATGCCCGGCCGCGTGGGCCCGGCGGGCCGAGCTGCGTTATGGCCTATGAGACGCTATCGGAAACCAACTGGCTCGCCCCCGGCGTCACGCCCGCCTTCGTTCCGAACATTTTCGTGGACATCAGCGAGACGATCGAACGAAAGATCGCCGCCTTCCAGGCGTTCCGGACGCAGGTGAAAGCCAGCCCCGACGAGCGGTCCATAGAGGCCATTCGCGCCCTCGCGACGCTACGTGGCGCAACCGTCTATCGTTCCGCCGCTGAAGCTTTTGTTCTGGTTCGACAAATTAATTAACATGTGTTACTTCGCGGGCGAATCGCTTCATTTGCGAAACGATGTGGCAACGGGGCCCTAGACCGTTTGCGATACCACCAAAGTGGTAAGTTTGACTGCCGCTGGCGCAGCATATTGCACAAGTGGTAAGAAAAATTCAGCAACTTAACAATGTGTTAACGCCTTGTCGCGCGCACCCGAAATTTCCATTGTACATTCGGGGACTCTCACGGCACAAATATGTTACTGATAAGTTGTTGAAACGAAAAGAAAGGGTCGCACTACAGGCATTTGATTACTGGTCTTCTACATTCCGTTTGGGGCCTGCTTACGGACGTAGAAGAGATCATGAGGGGACCACCCAATGTCTTACCCAGTTAATGTGCGTCTGTTGTGCGGTAATGCGATCGTTCGGGAGGGGCTTAGCCGCATCCTGATGGAACGGGATTTCCGTGTAACCCAATATCCCAACGTGGCTACGGTGCTTCAGCAAGTCGAGGTGCCGGAAGAAGATACCGAACCATCCCTGTTGCTGATCGACGACGGAACCGACGCGATGGATGTCGAGACGCTGTCGGTTCTGCAGAAACGTTTTCCCTGTTCCTACCTTGTCCTTCTATCCGACCGATTCGATTTCCAGATCATGCTGAAGGCGTTCCGGCTGGGGGCTCTGGCCTATATCGTCAAGGAAATCTCCTGCGACCGGCTGGTGGCGACGCTGCGGCTGGTGGCCATGGGTGAGCGCGTCCTTCCACCGCAACTGGCGGACGAACTGCAATCCCGGCCCAGCCTGACCGATGCCCTGGAAGTCGAACGCCCGGTGGATGCGGCCTGCCTGTCCGACCGGGAACTGGAAATCCTGCGCTGGCTCATCATGGGATGCCCGAACAAGGTCATCTCCAAGCGGATGGACATCAGCGAGGCGACGGTGAAGGTCCATGTGAAGGCCGTGCTGCGCAAGCTGCGCGTCAAGAACCGGACCCAGGCGGCGATCTGGGCGGCCAATCACGGCATGCGCGGGCGCGTGACGGAAGTCGAACCCGAACTGCCCGTCGCCATTCCCCATCCGGCGCAACTGCCGGTGCTGGAGATGGCGGGCGTCGCAAGCCGCGCCTGATCCGCGCATTCCTGAGGCATCGCGCGCCGGCGCGATGATGCAACGAAGAATCTGGAGCGTGCGACGGCGTCCGATGCGACGCCGCGCGTTCCAGGGGGATCGTCATGGCCTATGATGTGAAGGGCGTGCTGACCGCACGCGCCTTGCCGATGCTGCGCGGCCGGTTTTCGGGCTTCCTGGTCAAGGGAACCCGGGGCCGGCTGGTCGCGGTGGGGCATTTGCTGTCGGGCAATTTCCTGAACGCGCTGATCATGCTGGTCAGCGTGGCGATGGCGGCCCGGTCGCTGGGACCGGCCACCTACGGCGTCATGGTGCTGGTGCTGTCCTATAATCGCGTGGTCGAACGGATATTGCGCTTCGAATCCTGGCAGCCGCTGATCCGCTTTGCCGTGGAGGAAGAATCCAGGGGCTCGCCGCGCCGGATGCAGCGGCTTTACTGCTATGGCCTGATGCTGGACATGGGCGCAGCGGCGGTGGCGGCCGTCAGCGCGATTGGCCTGGCATGGCTGTTCGGGCCGCTGTTCGGCCTCAAACCCCTGCATGTGGAGCTGGTGGCGATCTATTCGGTCGCGACCCTGTTCAACATCGCAGGCGTGCCGACCGCGGCGCTGCGCCTGTCCGGCCAGTTCAAGATGCTGGCCTATGCGCAGGTCGCGGGCAATGTGCTGCGCATCCTGCTCGCCTTTCTCTGCATGGTGACGCATGCCGGCGTGATCGGCTTCATGGGCGCGTGGACGGTGTCGCAGGCCCTGGGTTCGGTGCTGGTCTTCTGGGTCGGCTTCCGCGCCCTGAGACAGATGGGAATACCCAATCCGCTGCACGCCCGGCTGAAGGGGCTGGTGAAGGATTTTCCCGGCTTCTTCGGCTTCGCCTGTTCGACCAACCTGTCGCTCACCCTGCGCGTCATCACCACGGAAGCGGACTCGCTGTTCGTGGGCGCGGTGGCGGGCAGTTCGGCCGCGGCGGTCTATTATCTCGCCAAGCGCATCGCCAAGGTCGCGACCCAGGTCGGCGCTCAGGTGCAGGCGGTCGTCTATCCCGATGTCGCGCGGATGTGGGCGAACGGCAATATCCGCAATTTCCGGGCGGCCACGCTGCAGGTGCAGATGGCGTTGGCGGCGGTCGGCTTCGTCATGTTGGCTGGGGCCTGGCTGCTGGGACCGTTGCTCATCCGGGTCGGGCCGGGCGTGGCCTATTCGGAAACCTATATCCTGCTGCTGACGCAGTTGGTTGCGGTGATGCTGATGCTGCATGCCGCGCCTTCCCGGTCAGCGATGCTGGCGATGAACCGAAGCTGGACGGTCCTTGCGATCTCGGGCTTCGGAACGGCGCTGTTCGTGGCGGTCGCGGCCTATGCCGTACCCCGCTATGGACCGATCGGCGGGAATATCGCCCATGTCGTGCTGGGCGTGGTGACGGCCGTGTTGCTGGACGTGAGCTGGCTGCGGCGGGCGAAGCCCCGGCCGGTCGCGGCGAGCATGGGATGAGCCGGGCGGGAGGTGGCTATTTCAAGACCTTCCTTCTCCCTTGAAGGAGAAGAATAGGAAGCCTTCGCGACGAAGGAGCCTGGGTTGATTTGGAGGGAGGAAGCGGGTCTGCGGCCCGCGCGATCCGTTGGATCGCACCCCCTCACCCAGCTACGACTAAGGCAGCAAGCTGCCAAGTCTGCGCAGCCCTCTCCCTCAAGGGAGAGGGATAAAGCGGGTGTCCGCTTCCCACCCGTTCCGCTAATTCTCGCCGCCGCCCTTCAACAGATGCGCGACGATCTGGGTGCGGTTGGATGCGCCGTTCACCGCCATGATCGCCCGCACATGGACCTTCACCGTGCTTTCGCTGATGTTCAGCCGCTGGGCGATGTCCTTGTTGGATGCGCCCTGTGCGAGCAGGCGCAGCACGTCGCGCTGCCGCTTCGTCAGCAGCTTGAACCTGTCCACCGCCTGGGCGATCCGCTCGGTCAGGCCGTCGGCCGTGTCCGGCTGGCGCCTGTGCAAGGTGGCGGCAAGCGCGGCCGGATAGACCGCCAGCCCCTCCTTCAGCAGGAAAAGCACGCGCTGCATGCTGACGATGCCGGTGCTGGAGCGCAGCAAGGCCTGCGCCCCCGCCGCGATAGCCGCCTGCATCAGCGCTTCATTGCCATGGTCCGCGATCACCAGGATCGCCGCGGCGGGCCATAGCTGCTTCGCCTGTGCGATCTGCAGCGGCAGGGCGGCGCCTTCCAGTTCGGATTCCCCGGTCTGGAACAGGATGATGTCGGGCGGCTCGCCGGCTTCCGGCTGGTCCAGGCTGGATTGCTGCAATATGCGAATGCCCGCGGTCTCCAGCGCCACGGCAATGCAGGCCCGGCGAAGCGGGCTTCCGTCGAGGATCAGCAGATTGAGACGAAGGGCATCCTCTTCCACTATTACGCTTTCGAAACGAACAGAAGGCGAAGGCGCCTCCTGCAAAGGCGGCAGGCGGCTCATGCCGCCTTGCGCGTGAAGACGTGCCGGACGCGGTCCGTCCAGCTCTGGCGGATGGGGAAGCTGTCGGAATAATAGGCGGCCGATCCCATGTAGAACTGGACCGCGTCGCCATAGCCGCGACGGGCATGGTCCTCATAATCGACCTGGTTGAACACGGCCCCGACCACCTGGTTGTTCACCATCTGGAGCGAGGCGCGCAACTGTTCGACCGTCGTATGCCCCCAGCGCACGACCATCAGCGTCGAATCCGCCAGCGAGGAGAGAGTCCGCGCATCGCGCACCGCCAGGATGGCCGGCGCGTTGATGACCACCAGGTCGAAGCGCTCGCGCAGATCGTCCAGCAGGCGGCCGACCTGCCAGCCCTGCACCACGGCGGCCGGATTGCGGATCTGTTCGCGGGTGCTGAGCACCACCGGCATCAGCGCGACGGGCGCCGCGCCTTCGGCGGCGTCATGGTCCACATGGCGTTCGGCCTGCGGCATCAGCCGGCGGCTTTCCCCCGCATGGGTCAGCACCTCGATCAGGTCCGGCGTGTCGGAACCGTCCTGGATCGAACGCAGGATGCTGGGGCCGGGTCGGCGCAGGTCGAGGTCGACCACGATGGCGCGGCGGCCCATGGACGCGGCGGCGGCCGCCAGCGTCAGCGCGACGCTGGACTTGCCGTCGCCCGGCAGCGGCGATGTCACCAGCACCCGCTGGCTGGTTCCCTGATGGGGCAGTTCGCCGATCTCGCTGGCCAGGTTGCGGGCCACCTCCGTGAACAGGGACTGCGGCTGGGTGGTCACCGGATTGTCCTCGATCGTGGTGCCGATCGATTCCTCCAGCTTCGGCAGCATCGCCAGCGTGCGAAGGCCGAAGAGGCGGCGGAGCTGGTCCCCGCTGCGCAGCCGGTTGTCGAACATCTCGATCCCCAGCACGATCAGGAAGGCGAGGACGGACGAGCCGACGAACGCGGCCAGCGCCATCTTCTTGGGCGCGGGCGCGACGGGCTGGAGCGGCACCGCCGCCGCCGAGACCATGGTCGAGTTGACGCCGGTGGTCTGCAATTCCGACTGCACCGTTTGGGCGCGCTGCGCCGTGGTGAGATAGGCCTGCCGCGCCACCTCCGCCCGGCGGTCGAGGATGGAGAGATCGACCAGATTGGCGTTGTTGCGGAAGGCGGCGCCGGTCATGGCGTTGAGCTTCGCCTGCAACTGGCCGGCCCGGGCGGAGGCAGCGTTCGCCTCCGCCAGCGCCATCGCCCGTTCGCGCCCGGCATCGGTGTCGTTCCGGGTCTGCTGGGTCGCGACGACGGAGGCGCGCTCCTGCACCAGCGCCCTGCTCACCTGTGCGATCTGGGCCGACAGCGCCTGCATCTGCGGATGGTTGGCGCCCATCTGGACGGAGATTTCGGAGCGCTGGCGGATCAGGTCGTCATATTGCTTCTGCAGATTGTCGAGCGCGGGGGAGGTCGCGCCCGCCACCGTCCGCATGCTGGCGGCGCGGCTGACGCCGGCGGCCTGCGCCTGCATCGCGCTGCTCATCGCGGCGGTGGAGGCCGCCTCCACGGCGATGCGGTTCATCTGCTGATAGTCCTCCGCACTGCCAGCGCCCATCGGCATCAGGTGCTGGCGGCGGAAATCGGCAACGGCGCGCTCGGCCAGCTCCACTTCATGGGCGAGGCGCCTGGTTTCCTTGTCGAGCGCGGTGCTGAGACCGTTGCGCCATGTCTGGCGGCGCTGGGAGCGCATCTTCTGCAGACTGTCGACGAAGCGGTTGGCGATGCGCGCGGCCAGTTCCGCCTTGCGCGACTGGACCGTGATGTCGATGAAGTCGGAATCGGTCGAACTGACCACGCGGGTGGTCTTGGTAAGCTGCACGGCCGCCTGCTGCACCGTCATCTGCACGCCATGGGTGAAGGCCTGGTTGCGATTGAGGTTGAGGTCGCGCACCACCTGCTCCGCCAGCGCCTGCGACCGGTACATGCGCGCCTCATTGGCGACGCGCTGCTGGTTGCGGGTCGCGTCGGCCTGGTTGGAACCGGTGGAATCGTTGAGCTCCACCTGCACGGTCGCCGTCGCTTCATAGCGATTGGGCAGTTGCAACTGGACGATCAGCACCACCACGACGCAGGCGACGACGATGCTGGCCACCAGCTTCATGTGGCGGTGGAGCAGGAACCAGATCTGCCGCGCGGACATCTGCTGCAACTCGAAGGACAGGTCGCGCGGCTTTTCCGCGCCGCCGCCCGGCGCGGCGCCATCGATCAGAGTGAGCTGTGCAGACGCCATGATAGTCTCCCGGTCGCATCGGCGCGCGGACGCGCCCGCCGTCAGGGCCGTCCCAATGCAGCGATAGTGCGGGTTGCGGCGGAAGAGCGCAAAAGCGCATCGGGGACCGGCGATGCGCATAGGTGCTAAACCCTTCGGATCAAGGCGGGGGCCCATGCCCTGTCCTGACCGAAAACCCATCGCTGGCGTCTCGAACCCGCCAGCAATGGGTCCAGAGCCTACACATTTCTGATGCGTGTCTGACTATTCCGGATCGCCCCATTCCGCGCCATTGTGCGAAAGTTGATCGAGGATAAGAACGCTCCGCACGAGGGGACCGGCCATGATCGCGGAGCTGGCATATCAGGAACTGGAACCGGGATCGCTCGCCCGGCTGTTCGGGGCTGGCCATGCCGCGGTGCTGGTGCGTTGTCCGGAAATCGTGGCCGAGCTGTGGCGCGGCCTGCTGGAGGACAGGGCGGAGCAGATGCCCTGGGAAGCGCCGCTGGTCGACATCGCCCGCAACTATCATGGCAGCGGCGACATCACCGCCAGCCTGGGCGACCTCTTCTACTTCCAGCCCGGACGCCATGGCTATATCGCCCGGAAAATGGCCCTGTCACGCGAGGCGGGGAAGGATCACGCCACCGTGCGCCCCGCCTATTTCGTGCAGGGTGGGGAGCATTATGCGCCCGGTCAGGCGCTGTTGGATCGGTGCTGGGCCATCGGCTGGCGGTTGATGACGGCGCTCGCGCCGGAGGGGACGCCGCCTGGGGATTTCCATGTCGTGGTGCAAAGGCTGAAATATCAGGAAAGCGCGGGCGATTTCGAGCGGCTGGGCGCGCTGGCGCGCAATTCCCTGGGGCGCTGGGGCCGTGCGGGCTGCGCGCTGGATGAAAGGCGGTGGCAGGCGGCGGGGGCGCTCAGCCCGCGCGGCCTGTCCGACCTCTATGGCCTGTTGGCCGATGTGCCGGTCCTTGGGCGGTTGTTGCAGGGCATCAACCGCCTGTTGCTGCGCCGCGACCGTAGCAGGGACATCGCGCCGGGCCAGAAGCTGATCGAGGGCGCGCATTTCGACTATCGCTATTTTTCCGCCCTGTGCGGCGAACGGACGCAGATGCTGACGCAGGTCTTTGCCGGCGGGCGATGGATAGACCTGCCGATCGACCGCGCGACGCTGGCCGTCTTCCCCGGCAGCATGGCGACGCAGGCCTATGGCATGCAGCACGTGCTGCACCGCGTGCTGCATGTGGAGAAACCCGGTCAGACCGGCGGCGATCCGCGGACGGACAATGTGACGCTGCTGATCGGGTCGGCTTAAGCGGAGACAGTAAAAAAGGGGACAGGGATTTTCACCATCGGTGAGTGCCTTCGCGGGAGCATGTCGCGTTTCAACGGGCAAAACCGATTGAATCCCGCCTTGCCTATAATTCCGGCAGGGGCTGCGGCCCGACAGGCCGCGCATAGATCAGCCGCGCCGCTTCCGGCCTTGCCTTGCGGGGGACATAGATCGTCGCCAGCGCCACCATCACCGGCATCACCCACATGCGCGAATACATGTGCGGGTAGGACAGGGTGTAGATCAGGAACACCAGCACCACCGCCACCGCCATTGCGCCCTTGTCGCGGCTGGTGCGCAGTCCGTTCGCCGCCAGCAGGGCGATCAGGCCCAGCAGCAGGATCAGCCCGCAAAAGGCGATCGCCCCGCCCTCGTTCCAGATCAGCAGGAACAGGTTATGCACCGGATTGTCATAGGCGCTGAGTTCGCGATAGCGGTCCACGCCCATGCCGATGACGGTATAGTCCTCGGCAAAATCCCAGGCTTCCTCCATGAGCTGCGACCTGTTGAGGAATGTCCCCGCCTGGTTGATGTCGCCGCTTTCCACGGCATTGCCGACGCGCTCCTGGAAAGCCTTGGGCAGCGGGGCGCCGCTGGCGAAGAACAGCCCGGCCGCCACTGCCACCGCCAGCCCCAGGCGGAAGATGTAGCGCACGCCCATCAGCAGCAATGTGGTGAAGATCGCCAGCAGCGAGGCAGAAAATCCGGTGAAGGACGCGCTCAGCATCAGGCCCCAGAGCAGCAGGATCAGGCAGGCGACTCCGGCAAGGCCGCCGATCAGCCGATGGCGCATCGAATAGAGCAGCATCGGCAGCGAGAAGGCGACCACCGCGCCGTTGGGATTGGGCTGGCCCGCCATGGACCCCAGGCGCCCATTGCCGGTGATGAAGCCGTCGCCCAGCCAGTGCAGCGTGTCGTGATAGGTCAGGAAGGCGCTGGCGGCGATGCCGACCGCTTCGGAACAGGCGATGCCCAGCATGAAGATCAGCGGCGCCTTGCGGATCGTGCCTTCCTCCTGCTGCATCAGCAGGATCGGGATGCAGAGGAAGGCGACGGTATATTGCAGGGCGATGTTCACCCAGCGCAGCGGATCGCCGTTGATGATCGATCCGATGAACAGCCCGCCCAGCATCATCACCAGCCCCGCGAGCCAGAAGGGCGTGAGCGAGCGGAAGGGCGTGACGCTCAGCCGCCCGCGCAACGCGGAGATGGAGAAGCTGATGAGGAAGAAGAGGTCGGAAAAGGTGAGATTGATCTGGCCGACGCGCAGCAGGCCCCAACCGCTGAGGAAGATCGCCGTCATCAGGCACCAGCGCGCGATCCTGTCCCAGATTTCCTCATGCGCCGCGAAAATATCCGTCGCGGCGGCGGATGCTGGACCATGGGAGGCGGGGCTGGCGAGAGTCGTCACGGTGGCATAGGCTGGGCCTGGCGACTGCTCCGCGCAAACGCCCTTCGGGGCAGGGCATCGGGCGATTCCAGCCAGCCCGCCTTATCCGAATTTGCCGGAGGATCAGCCTTGTGATCCGTTGAAATGGCCTTGGGACTGACGGGATAACGGCAGCCCGAGCGCCGCCGGACCGGCAGGCGTCTCGTGCGACGAGGACAAGCCTGGTGACGGATGCGATCCTGCCCCTGCGCGACAGCGAACCGCCGGCGACGGTGGAGCAGACCGTCGATCCTTCGCCGCGTGCCGCGCGGCAGGGACCGGTCAAGCTGATCTATGTGGCCGGTTACGGGCGGAGCGGGACCACCCTGCTCGACATCGCGCTGGGCGAGCATCCGGCGATCATGGGCGCGGGTGAGGTGACGACGCTGGCGCGGCATGTCTGGGACCGGGGTGAATATTGCGCCTGTGGAGCGCGGGTGCGGGACTGTCCGCAATGGCGCGCCATCGTCACGGGCTGGACGCAGGGCGAGCCGGATGGGTTTCTGGCCCGTTACCGTCGCGCGCAGGAGCGGACGGAGGCGCTGCTGGCCCCGGCACGGCTGCTGCGGCTGCCGGGATGGCGGGACCATGTTCGCCGGACCGTGAAATTGCTGCGCGGCATGGCGCTGGTGTCGGGGCGGCCGGTACTGGTCGATTCCTCGAAGCTGCCCGGCCGGGCCTTTGCGCTGGCCGCCATGCCGGGCATCGACCTGCATGTCGTGCATGTGGTGCGCGACGGGCGCGGCGTCGCCTGGTCGCTGATGAAGGGGCATGGCCGCAGCGTTGAGAAGGGGGTGCAGCGCGAATTGAGGCCCAAGCCCCTGCTTTACACCGCCCTGCGCTGGTCGATGGTGAACATCGCCGCGGAGATGCTGTGCCGCCGGGTCGGGCCGGGGCGCAGCATCCGGGTGCGATATGAGGATTTTGTCGACGATCCACGCGGCATTATCGGGCGGATCGTCGCGCTGGTGGGGGAAATGCCACATCTGCCCGCCACCGGCCTCACCCCCTTCGCGCCGCAGCACCAGGTCGCGGGCAGCCGCCACCGCATGCAGAAATCGCTCAGCATCAAGGGCGATGACAAGTGGAAGCGCGAAATGCCGGGGTGGAAACAGCGGCTTTTCACCCTGTTGTGCGCGCCCTTGCTGCGACGTTACGGTTATGCGCTGCGCAGCGGGGACGAATCATGAGGCGGCGGCTGATCGGCATGCTGCTGCCCATTGTGATGGCGGGCTGTTCGGGCGCGGGCAGCGAATCGCGGGCGCAGCCGGTGAGGGGCGAACCCGCCTTTCCCGGCGCGGTCGGCTATGGCGCGGCGGCCAGGGGCGGGCGCGGCGGGCAGGTCATCGCCGTCGATACGCTGGCCGACGGCGGTCCGGGCTCCCTGCGCGCCTGCATCGAAGCCACGGGCCCGCGCGTCTGCATATTCCGGGTGAGCGGCACGATCCGCTTCACCACGCGCCCGCCGGTGATAATCAACCCCTATCTCTCCATAGCGGGGCAGACGGCGCCGGGCGGCGGCATCGTCATCGCCCATGCAGGCGGCGCGGAAGGGCGCACGCCGATCCTGATCAAGAACACGCACGACATCGTCATCCGCCATATCCGCGTCCGCAACGACCGCACCGGCGCTCATCGCGGGTCGGAAGACAGTTTCACCATAGAGAACAGCCATCAGGTCATCATCGACCATGTGAGCGCAAGCTGGGCGCGGGACGAGCTGATCAACGGCTATGGCGACAATGACTGGATCACGATCAGCAACTCGATCTTCGCGGAGGGGATACCGCGGCACGACAAATGCGCGCTGCTGGCGAGCGATCCCAGGGGGCCGCAGCATTTAAGCTTCATCGGCAATATCTGCGCCCATAATGGCGACCGCAATCCGGACCTCAACTTCCCCCCCGGCTCCTGCGCGGAGGTGATCAACAACATCCTCTATAACGGCCAGTCGGAATTTGCGGAGATATGGGAAAGCTTCGGCGGCGTGCCCGTCTCGCTGATCGGCAACAGCTTCGTCGCGGGGCGGAACACCCGGCCCGACACGATCGGCGTGGCGCGCAACGTCATGGGGTCGAAGGGGACGGCGAAGGTCTATCTGGCCGACAACCGTTTCGACGGCGATTTCGTCCATCTCTCTCCCCTGCTGAAGGCGGCGGAGGTGGACCGGCCGCCCTGCCCGCCGACCATCGCCGCCGAACCGGCCGACGCGGCCTACAAGGCGGTGCTGAGCGACGCCGGCGCCTTCCCCCGCGACCCGTTCGACCGGCGGATCGTCAAGCAGGTGCGCGAGCGCAAGGGGCATATCGTGAAGCAGCCCGGCCTGATCGACGATCCGGAACCGGGGACGCCCTATGCCGACGCGGACGGAGACGGCATGGACGACCGGTGGGAGGCGGAGCATGGCGCCGATCCGCGCAAGGCCGATCCATGGGCCGATGGCGACGGAGACGGGCTGGCCAATCTCGACCAGTTTCTGGACCAGCGGGCGCACGAACTGATGGACGGGGTGACGCCATGAATGCGCCCTTGCCCCGCCTGATGCCTGCGGATGCCGCGCCGGACGAGCGCCTGCGCATCTGCTTCCCCTTTTCCGGAGACAGCATCGGCGGCAGCCATATTTCGGTGCGGGGGCTGATCGGGCATCTCGACCCGGCGCTCTACCGTCCGCTGGTGGTGACGGAGGTGCCCGGCGGCATGATCGCCAATTTCTTCGCCGGGCATGAGCAGATGGACGACCCCGCCGCCGACGGGCTCTTCGTGCCGGGCGAGGCCTTCACCCTGCGGAAATTCGGGCGGACGCTGGGCGGCGTTCTGCCGCGTGCCCGGTTCCTGCGGCGCAACCGGGTCGACATCGTCCATGTCAATGACGGGCGGAGCAGCGCCAACTGGGCGTTGCCGGCGCGGCTGGCCGCGGCGAAGCTGATCTGGCACCATCGCGGCGATCCCGGCGCGATGGGCCTGCGCCTGCTCGCGCCCGCGCTGGCGCATCGGGTGCTGGCGGTTTCGTCCTTCGCTTTGCCGCCCGCCGGCATCTGGTCGGCGCGAAACCGGGCCTCGGTGATCCACAGTCCTTTCGACACGACGCTGGAGGTGGACCGGACCAGAGCGCGGGAGGCGCTGATCCGCGAACTGGGCGTATCGCCCGATACGTTGCTGCTGGGCTATTTCGGCGCTTTCGTGCCGAGGAAGCGGCCCCTGCTGTTCGTCGACATGATCGCCCGGCTGACGGACGGGATGGGAGGGCCGGTTATGGGCCTGATGTTCGGGGAGGCGCGCGTGCCCGCCATGGACATCGCCCTGCGCAGGCGGATCGTGGAAAAGGGCGTGGAGGATCGGGTGAAGCTAATGGGCTATCGCACGCCCGGCCCCTTCTGGATCGCCGCCTGCGACCGGCTGGTCGTGCCCGCCGTGGGCGAGCCGTTCGGGCGGACATTGGTGGAGGCGATGCTGGTCGGCACGCCCATCGTCGCCGCCCGGTCCGGCGGCAATGTCGAGGCGCTGGAGGGCGGCATCGGCCTGCTGGTCGAGCCGGACGACGCCGGGGCGCTGGCCCGGGCCTGCGCCGATCCGGGCGACGTCCGCGCCATGGCCCTGCGCGCCCGTGCCGATGCCCGCGCCCGCTTCAGCGAAGCCGCGCATTGCGCCAAGGTCTGCGCCATCTACGAAGCGTTGCGGCCATGATGGGCGTGGTGAAGCGGCATTTCCTCTGGGCGGCGCTGTTCAGTGCGCTCGCCAATCTGCTGTTCCTCGCGCCGACGCTCTACATGCTGCAAATCTATGACCGGGTCGTGCCGACGCGGGGCGGGACCACGCTCGCCTTCCTGACGGTGGCGCTGCTGCTGGCCTATGCCACCCTCTCGCTGCTGGAATATATCCGCTCGCGCATATTGGTGCGGGCGAGCATCGGGCTGGACCGGCGGCTGGCGCGGACGCTGATCGCCGCCACGCTGCGCCAGCAGGCGGGAGAGGGGATCGGGCGCAGGAGCCGCCAGCCGATCCGCGAATGCGACCAACTCCGCCAGACGCTGACCGGTCCGGCCATGTTCGCGCTGTTCGACGCGCCGTGGACGCCGATCTACATCCTCGTCTGCGCGCTGATCCACCCGCTGATCGGGCTGATGGCGCTGGCAGGCAGCCTGACGCTGGTCGCCATAGCCTGGGCCAGCGACCGGGCGACGCGCCGGCCCCTTTTGCAGGCCAATGCCGCCGCGAACCTGTCCTACAGCAGCCAGGAACAGACGATGCAGGGGGCCGAAGCGGTGCGGGCGCTGGGCATGCAGGGCGCGATGGTCCGACGGCACCTTGCGGAGCGGGAGGACATGCTCGGCTGGCAGGCGGAGGCCAGCTTCGCCGCCGGCAGCCGCATGGCGGTGAGCCGCTTCCTGCGCAACATGCTGCAATCCGGCGCGCTGGGACTGGGGGCGTTGCTGGCGATAGACGGGCAGATTTCCGGCGGCGCGATCTTCGCCTCCTCCTTCCTGCTGGGGCGGGCGGTGGCGCCGGTCGACCAGCTTGTGGGAAGCTGGCGCAGCTTCGTCGCGGCGCGGGCCTCCCATGGGGAGGTCATGGCCTGGCTCCACGGCGCGGCGGACGACATGCCCCAGACCAGCCTGCCTCGCCCGAAAGGCCGGGTGGATGTAGAGCGCGTGACCATCGAGGACCCGCATTCCCAACGGCTGATCCTCAACAACCTCTCCTTCGCGGTCGGGCCGGGGGAGATGGTCGCGGTGATCGGCGCGAGCGGCGCGGGCAAGTCCACGCTGGCGCGGCTGGTGGCGGGCGCCATCGCCTGCGACCGGGGCGAAATCCGCATCGACGGGGCGGAACGGTCGCAATGGGACGGCGATGCGCTGGCGGTGCATGTCGGCTATATGCCGCAGCAACTTTCCCTTTTCGCCGGGTCGATCCGCGACAATATCGCCCGCTTTGCCGATCCGGACGCCGACGCGCGGATAGACGCCGACGTCATTGCGGCGGCACAGGCGTGCGGCGTGCATGAGATGATCCTGCGACTGCCGCAGGGCTATGACACCATGCTGGGCTGGGGCGGCATGGGGCTGTCCATGGGCCAGACGCAGCGGATCGCGCTGGCCCGCGCCCTGTTCCGCGACCCGGCGGTGCTGATCCTGGACGAACCCAATGCGCATCTCGATTCCGATGGGGAGGCGCAACTGATCGCGGCATTGGCCAGGGCCAAGGCGCGCGGGGCGGCGATCATGGTGACGGCGCACCGGACCGGCCTGCTGGGACCGGCGGACCGCATACTCGTGCTGGACAATGGCCGCATGCGGATGAGCGGGCCACGCGATCAGGTGCTGGGCGCGCTGACCCGTCCCCGTCCCGCGCCTGTGGCGGGAGCGGCCTGATGCTGATGCGGACCACGCGGCCTTTGCTGTTGCCGCCGCCCGGCCCGCCGCCGCCGGTGGCGGTCGACCCCAGGCCGGAGGTGCGCGGCGGGCTGCTGGTGGCGGCGGCGTTTTTCCTGCTGTTCCTCGGCTGGGCGGCCTTTGCCCGACTGGACGCGGCGGCGCTGGCGCCGGGCCGGACGACCGTGGCCGGGCAAAGGCAGAGCGTGCAGCATCGCGACGGCGGCATCGTCGCGGCGATCCTGGTGAAGGAGGGGCAGCGCGTCCGGCAGGGCGAAGTTCTGATCCGGCTCGCCGCGCCTGCCGTGGCCGCGCAGGAACGGGTGCTGGCGTCTCAGGCGATCTGGCTGATCGCCCAGCGCGCCCGTTTGCGCGCCGAACAGGCCGGGGCGGGGATGGAGGCGCCGGTGGAGTTCCGCACGCTGACCGGGGACGACCGCGCCGATGCGCAGGCGGCGACGCGCGCGCAGCAGGCGCAGATGGCGGCGCGGTCGGCGCTGCTCGGCACGCAACAGGGCGTGGCGATGCATGAGGGCAGCCAGGCCGGGTCTCAGGCCGTGGGCTATCGCGAGCAGGTCGCCTCCGTGATCGAGCAGGAGCGGCTCATCACCGACGAACTGGAGAGCCTGCGCACCGTGGCGGAGAAGGGCTTCGTCAGCAAGACGCGCATCCGCGCGCTGGAGCGGGCCAGGGCGGACCTGATCGGCCAGCGCGGTCGCCTGAGCGCGGCGCGCGACAGTGCGGCCAATATGGTGGGCGAAGCGCGGCTGAAGGCGCTGGAGGCGAAGCAGAATCTGCAGGAAAAGGTGACCTCCGACCTGCGCGATACCGAAGCGCTGCTGGGCGACGTGCTGCCCAAATGGAGCGCGGCGCGGGACGAACTCGCCCGGACGCAGGTGCGCGCGCCGGTGAGCGGGACGGTGGTGGGCCTCAGCGTGCATACGGTGGGCGGGGTGATCGCGGCGGGACAGACGCTGATGGACATCGTGCCGCGCGATTCCGCCGTCGTGATCGAGGCGCGCTTCTCCCCCGCCGATGTGGACGATCTGGCGGTGGGGCAGAAGGCGGAGATACGCTTCGCCGGCTTTCCGGGGCGCAGCCTGCCGATCATAGAGGGCAAGGTGACGCGCATATCGGCGGACAGCTTCGTCGAGGAGAAGACGGGCATCGCCTATTTCGCGGGAGAAGTGACCATCGCCCCCGATCAGATCGCGCTGATCCGGCAATATCGGGAAGGCGATTTCGCGATGAAGCCGGGCATGCCGGTGGAGGTGGTCGTGCCGCTGCGGCAGCGGACGGCGCTGCAATATATGATCGATCCCCTTGCCGATACGATGTGGCGCTCCTTCCGCGAGCAGTAGACGTTGTTCCTACACCCATAGGCGCACTCCCGAAGGTGTAGGCGCTATCCCTAAGACCCCACCGCTTCCGCCCGATTTGCCGCTAAGGATTCCGGACCTTTCACAAGGACGCTGGACAGGGGGCGAGCATGGCGAATTTCTTCAACGTGGTGGGAAGCCAGACCATCACGGCAGGGAGTGAGAAGGACCAGTTCTTCGCCTTCACCCGGCTCGCCAATCTCGATACGGCGCGCCCCGATGCGGTGCTGGCGCAACTCGTCTGGAACTCCGCGATTCTCACCGGCAGCGGCGCCGCCTATCAACTGACGGCGAGCAACATCCAGATTTCCATGGACCTGCTGATGGGGGGCACCGGCACGGACGTCATCTACGGGTCCAACCTGTCCGACGCGATCTTCTACAATAATGGCGTGATCGCAGGCGGCTTCGGCAGCTTCGACAATATCGAGCAGTTCTGGCTGGGCGACGGCGACGACATCATCGACCTGACGGCGCATGGGGCGGGCGGGATCGACTATGCCAAGGACGTGCTGGTCCAGGCGGGCCTCGGCAATGATGTCATCATCGGCGGCGCGGGCAAGGATAATCTTCAGGGCGACGGCGGCAACGACATCATCTTCGGCTGGCGTGGCAGCGACACCATTTCCGGCGGAGCGGGCGACGACCTGCTCTATGGCGACGATCTGGGCTTCAACAACATTTCGGGCGACGACACCATCGACGGCGGCACGGGCAACGACATCCTCTATGGCGGGCGCGGCAGCGACAGGATGACCGGCGGCGACGATGACGACACCCTCTATGGCCAGGCCGGCGGCGACAATATGTCGGGCGGGTCGGGCAATGACATTCTCCATGGCGACGATGCCGACACCAACAGCAACGACACGCTGAACGGCGATGCCGGGAACGACCAGCTCTATGGCGGCGCGGGCAGCGACGAGCTGTATGGCGGCACCGGCGACGACATGTTGGATGGCGGCAGCGGCAACGATTATATGCATGGCGGGGCAGGCAACGACACGATCCTCGCCGGTGCGGGCAATGACGTGATCGACGGCAGCGCGGACGTCGACACGCTCGTCTTTTCGGGCAACCGTATGGATTATGTCTTCACGCTCCAGACCGACGGCAGCTATGTCGCGGTCGACCAGCGTGCAGGCTCTCCGGAGGGCAGCAAGACAGTCCGCAACGTGGAATTTTTCCAGTTCGCGGACATGACGACGCCTTCCACCGCGCTGAACGCCCCGCCGGTCATCACCTCGAACGGCGGCGGCTCCAGCGCGGCGCTGGCGGTCGATGAGAACGGCACCACCGTGACCACCGTCACCGCGACGGACCCCGACATGGGACAGACGGTCTCCTTCTCCATCGTGGGAGGCGCGGACGCGGCGCTGTTCGCGATCGACGCGATGACGGGCGAATTGCGTTTCCTCACAGCGCCCAATTTCGAAAGCCCGGCCGATGCGGACCGCGATAATGTCTATCAACTGATCGTTGCCGCCAATGACGGCAATGGCGGCGTTGACACGCAGACGCTCTCCGTGACCGTGAACGATGTGCCGGACGGTTTTGCGCCGGTCATCACCTCCAATGGCGGCGGCGCAAGCGCGGCGATCACCGTCAACGAGAATGCGACGGCGGTGACCGGCGTGACCGCCACCGATGCCGACAGCCCGTCGATCGGCTTCGCCATCATCGGCGGAGCGGACGCTGCGCTCTTCGAAATCGATGCGGCAACCGGCGTCCTCCGCTTCAAGATCGCGCCCGATTATGAAGCCGCCGCCGACGCCGATCACGACAATATCTACAATGTCGTGGTGCAGGCCAGCGACGGCACCAACAGCGACAGCCAGGCGCTGGCAGTCGCGGTCGCCAATCTCAACGACAATGCGCCGGTGCTGACCTCTTATGGCGGGGCGGCTTCGGTCGCCTTCTCCGTCGCGGAAAACAGCCTGCTTGCCGCCATCGTGCAGGCCAGCGACGCGGATGGCGCTGCCCTCAGCTACAGCATCAGCGGCGGCGCTGACGCGGCGTTGTTCACCATCGACCCGCAGACCGGTGCGCTGAGTTTCAGGACGGCTCCGGACTATGAAGCGCCGGACGACAGCAATGGCGACCGCCTCTACCATGTGATCGTCAGCGCGAGCGACGGCAGCAACAGCGTCTCGCAGACCCTGGCCATCGGCATTACCAATCTGAACGACAATGCGCCGGTCATCACCTCCAATGGCGGCGGCGCCTCGGCGTCGATCGGCATGGCGGAAAATGCCAGCGCCGTGACCGTGGTGACGGCCACCGATGCGGACGGCCCCGTCCCCGGTTTCGCCATTTCAGGGGGAGCGGACGCCGCGCTTTTCACCATCGATCCGGTGACCGGCGCACTGTCCTTCATCAACCCGCCCGATTATGAGAACCGGCTCGATGCCGATGGCGACGGCGTCTATCAGGTGACGGTGCGCGCAACCGACGGCAGCAACGTCGATGATCAGCTTTTGTCCATCGCCATCACCGATGTCGCGGAAAACGGGAGGACGATCACCGGATCATCGGGCAACAACATGATCGGCCCGACGACCACCGTGCTCGCCTATCAGACGACTGCCCTCAACGACACCATCTACGCCCTTGCCGGCAATGACGTCATCGATGGCGGGGCGGGCGCCGACTATATGGATGGCGGCGCAGGCAACGACATCTTCTATGTCGACACCTGGTCGGACGACGGCTTTGCCGGCAATGACGATCAGGTGATCGAACTGGCGGGGGGCGGCAGCGATCTTGTCTATGCCTCCGTCAGCTATCGCCTTGCCGCCAATGTCGAAAAGCTGACGCTGACCGGCGCGGCGGCGATCAACGGCATGGGCAATGATCTGGCCAACACGATCACCGGCAATGACGCGGCGAACATTCTGTCGGGCGGGACGGGCGCGGACATTCTCTATGGCATGGGCGGCGGCGACACGCTGGACGGCGGTGACGATAACGACACCCTCTTCGGCGGCGACGGCAGCGACATGCTGATCGGCGGGCTGGGCGACGACTATCTGGACGGCGGCACGGGCGCCGACAACATGGCCGGTGGGCTGGGCAATGACAGCTATATCGTCGACAGCTGGTCCGACGACGGCAACAGCGCCAATGACGACCTGATCGTCGAACTGGCGGGCGAGGGGACCGATCAGGTGAGCGCCTCCGTCAGCTACAAAATGGCGGCCGAGATCGAGAAGCTGGTTCTGACCGGCACGGACCCGATCGACGGCATCGGCAACGACATCGCCAACAGCATGACGGGCAATGGCGGCAATAACGGCCTCTGGGGCGGCCTGGGCAACGATACCCTGCTGGGCAATGGCGGCGACGACCGGCTCTATGGCGAGGACGGGCAGGACAGCCTGGACGGCGGCGCGGGCAACGACCTGCTGGACGGCGGGGCGGCCGGCGATACGCTGAAGGGCGGCGCGGGCAGCGACACGCTGATCGGCGGCGCGGGCAAGGACACGCTGACCGGCGGGACGGAGGCGGATGTCTTCCTGTTCAACCGCGGCGACACGACGCTCAACACGGCGAGCTATGACCGGATCACCGACTTCAAGGCGGGCGAGGGCGACCGCATCGACCTCGACTTCCTGAACGGCTCCCTGCCCGCCGTCGACTATGCCGAACGGACGATTGCCACCAACAGCTTCTCCGACGCGCTGGCTGCCGCCAATATGACCGCCGGGGTCAATCATGTGGCTTTCGTCGCCGGGTCGACGGACGGCTGGATATTCTACGACGCCAATGGCGACGGCGCATTCGAACAGAGCATCCAGCTTGTCGGGGTCAACAGCCTGGCGGGGGTGGATTCGAGCAGTTTCTTCTAGAGCGCGCTGCGTTAAATCGGACGCAGCCCGCGCGCTTTTTTCTTCCCGTTCGCCCTGAGCTTGTCCTGAGCGCCTGTCTTGCAGGCAGTCGAAGGAACCTGCCGATCCTAATCGAACAAGCCATCCTGGACATTGGAGGGCGGATTGATTCCCAGATGCTTCCAGCCCGGCCCGTTGAGGCAGCGTCCCCGCGCAGTGCGGGCGATCAGGCCGAGCTGGATCAGATAAGGCTCGATCACTTCCTCGATCGTATCGCGCGCTTCGGAGAGGCCTGCCGCGAGCGTTTCCACTCCCACCGGCCCGCCGCGATAGATGTCAGCGATCATGGTCAGGTAACGGCGGTCCATCAGGTCGAGGCCGAGATGGTCGACATCCAGCCGGGTCAGCGCGGCATCGGCCACCTTCGCGTCCACGGCCGGGGCCCCCGCCACATTGGCGAAGTCGCGCACCCGCCGCAGCAGCCGTCCGGCGATGCGCGGCGTGCCCCGGGAACGCCGGGCGATCTCCACCGCGCCGTCGGAAGTGATGGCAAGGTCCAGCAGCCGGGCCGCGCGGCGCACCACCAGTTCCAGCTCATCGACGGTATAGAATTGCAGCCGCACCGGAATGCCGAAGCGGTCGCGCAGGGGCGTCGTCAGCAAGCCCTGCCGCGTGGTCGCGCCGACCAGGGTGAAGGGCGGCAGGTCGATCCGCACAGACCGGGCGGAGGGGCCTTCCCCGATCATCAGGTCGAGCGCCCGGTCCTCCATGGCGGGGTAGAGCACTTCCTCGACCGCGGGGTTGAGCCGGTGGATCTCGTCCACGAAAAGGACGTCGCCCTCATCCAGATTGGTGAGCAGCGCGGCCAGATCGCCCGACTTGGCGATCACAGGGCCGGATGTGGCGCGGAACCCCACGCCCATCTCGCGGGCGACGATCTGCGCCAGCGTCGTCTTGCCAAGGCCGGGCGGGCCGAAGAACAGCACATGATCCAGCGCCTCGCCGCGGCCCCGGGCGGCCTCGATGAAGATACGCAGATTTTCCCGCGCGCCCTGCTGGCCGATGAATTCGGCAAGCGATTTGGGCCGCAGCGCGGCGTCGGCATCCTCCACCCGGCGGGTAGAAGAGATCAGGCGATCCTCGCTCATGCGCGACACTCACCCCAACCGTCATGCTGAACTCGTTTGGCTTGCGCCGACCTTCGGTTCAGCATCCATCGTGCCGCTGGTTCGGATGGAGAGGCGATAAACCAAGGCCCGGAGCCAGGTCGATCCACCGCGGATTTTCGGACTCGATCAGATTGATCTTCCACTGCCGATGCCAGCGCTTGAGTTGCTTTTCCCGGTTGATAGCTTGTTCCATCGTGTCGCACATTTCGAAACGGACGAGACTGTGGACGGCATATCTCCCGGTGAAACCCGGAGTGCCGTTCGTGCGATGCCGATGCAGCCGCCCAGGCAGATTCGACGTCACCCCGATATACGGCGTGCCATAAGGCTGACTGGCCAGGATATAGACGCACGGTTCTTTCATCGTCTCCTCCCTTCGGTGCGAGAGGCCGGATGGATGCTGAACCGAGTTCAGCATGACGGGTGGGGAGGGGGAGACGCATCATTTCGCCGCTTTCCTGAGCGCCAGGCGGACCAGCGCGTCCAGCGACGCGCCCTCGCCCAGTTCCTCTTCCGCCGCCGCGACGGCGGTGCTGGCTTCGGCGGGCTTGAAGCCCAGATTCTGCAGCGCGGAGATCGCATCGGCGCTGTGGCCGCCGGTCGGCAGCGGGGCGAACCCGCCGCCGATCCCGCCGGCCGGCGTGGGCACGGCGCCAATCTTGTCCTTCAGCTCATTGGCGATGCGCTGGGCCAGCTTGGGGCCGACGCCGTTGGCGCGGGCGATCATCGCCTTGTCGCCGGTCGCGACGGCGCGGTGCAGTTCCGCCGGTTCCAGCGCTGAAAGTATGGCCAGCGCCACGCGGGAACCCACGCCCTGCACACCGGTCAGCAGGCGGAACCAGTCGCGCTCCTCCGCCCGGGCGAAGCCGACCAGGCGGATCGCATCGTCCGACACCAGCATTTCGGTATGGACCGTCACCGCTTCCCCCACCGGCCCCAGCGCCGACAGGGTGCGGGAGGAGGCGCCGACCAGATAGCCGACGCCGCCCACATCGATGATGGCATGGTCCAGGCCTGTGCTGTCCAGCCGCCCTTTCAGTTTCGCGATCATGCGCCCCGCCCTTTGGTCATGGTCTGTTCTTTAAGGGCGTCTCCGGCAGGGCGCCAGCTAAAAACCGACGGAGCAAAGGCACCATTTGCCGGCCCGCGCGTAGAGCAGCCGGCGAGGGGCGAAGGAAGGAGCCGTTTTTCATGTCGATTCAGGCGCCATTGCTGGGCCCCAAGGATTTCGAATTTCCCGCGATCATGCTGTCGGGCTATGTCGACCATGGCATGTATCTGCATTTCCGCAATTGCCTTTCGTCCGCGCCGCAGCAGGGGCTGGTGGTGGTGGAGATCGCCACCCTGGGCGGCGACCCGGAAATCGCCCGGATGATGGGGGAGGATATACGCTTCCATTCCGATCTCTATCCCGACCGGCGGCTGGTTTTCCTGGGCAAGACGGCGGTCTATTCGGCGGGCGTGACCTTCATGAGCTTCTTCGCGGCGGAAAACCGCTATCTGGCGCGGGGCACGCGGCTGATGATCCATGAGCGGATCATCACCCGGGACATCCATCTGGAAGGGCCGCTGTCGACCTGCATCGCCTCGCTCAAGGCGACGCTGCATGAGATAGAGGCGTCGATCGCGATCCAGAATGAGGGCTTTGCGAACCTGATCCTGGGATCGCAGGTTTCCATGGAGGAACTGCTGAACCGCGCGCCGGAAAACTGGTATCTGGAGGCGAACGAAGCGCAGGCGCTGGGGCTGATCGCGGCGGTGATATAAAGCGTCTTGTGCAGGGCGCGGATTATGCCTTTGATGCGCGCATGAACCGGTCCCGGATATTTCCCTGGCGTTATGGCATGTTCCTGGCCCTGCTGGCCAGCATGGCGCCGTTCGGCCTGGTGCTGCGCTGGCATGAGGCGGTGATGGCAGGGTTCGACCTGGCGGCGCTGGCGTTCATCCTGTCGGTCTGGCCGCTGCTGGATTCCGATGCGGACGCGATGCGGCGCAAGGCGGCGGAAAACGATGCGAACCGGCAGTTGATGCTGCTGCTGACCGGGATCGTGTCGGTGGTGATCCTGGTCGCCGTCGGCGTGGCAGTCAGCCAGCATGGCGGGCCGAGCAAGGCGGCGGTCGCGCTGCTGCTGGCGACATTGGCGCTGGCCTGGCTGTTTTCCAATCTCGTCTATGCGATGCACTATGCGCATATCTTCTATCTGGGCGATGGCAAGGGCGGCGACAGCGGCGGGCTTGATTTTCCCGACATGCAGGAGCCGGGCTATTGGGATTTCCTCTACTTCGCCTTCACATTGGGGATGACGTTCCAGACATCCGACGTGTCGGTGACCAGCCGGGGCATGCGGCAGGCGGCGCTGTTCCATTGCCTCGCGGCATTCCTGTTCAACCTGGGCATATTGGCGTTCACCATCAATGTGCTGGGCGGCATCTGAACCGACGGGTTTTAAAGCGGGCGTTCGGGATGTGGTCAGGTGCGGACATTCCCCCCTTCCGACCTTCGGGGGTTGTTTACCAATTTCCGCTAGGTCCGCGGCATGAGCGACAAAGCCGATCCCTGTCCGAAGTCCGCCGTCAGCCACGGTGTTGGCGTGGCCGGGCTGGTCGGGCTGGGGCTTTGGACGCTGGTCGCGCGCCATTATGGGATGAACGGGCCGAATGCGGGTTTTGCCGCGGTCGTCGCCTGCGGCCTGCCGATGGTGTCGTGGTCGCTGCTGGTCGACAAGGTGCATCGCCGCGCATCCACGGGGATCGACTGGACCGCGCCTGCGCGGCCGTGGCGGGCGGTGCTGGATGTCAGCATCGTCAAGATCGCCGGCCTGTGGGCGACCTGGCTTGCCATAGCGGTCTTCTATTGCATCGCCCGCTGGTACTGGAGCGGGGATTATCGCCTTTCCATGAATGTGCTGATGGGCGCGGCGCCCTGGCTGCTGGCGGCATCGGTGCCCTATGTGATCTGGCTGGACCGGCGACTGATCGAGCCCAGGGACGCAGGCTATGCCTTCGGTCAATGGGTGATCGGCGGGGCCGCCGGCGCTGCGGACAGGGCCGAGGTCGCCCATCATGCCCGGGCCTGGGCGGTGAAGGGCTTCTTCCTTGCTTTCATGCTGTCGATCGTGCCCGGCAATTTCGCCAGCGTGGTCGAATGGCGGATCGAGGATGCGGTCAGCCATCCGGTGGCTCTGGCAAGCTTCCTGATCGCGGTCATGTTCATGATCGACGTCTGCATGGCGACGGTCGGCTATATGCTGACCTGCAAGCCGCTGGATTCGCATATCCGCACGGCCAATCCGCTGCTGGCCGGGTGGGTGGCGGCGTTGATCTGCTATCCGCCCTTCGTGCTGATGGGCAATGGCGGCCCGCTCGATTATCATGCGGGCGGGGCGGAATGGGATGTCTGGACGCGGGGGCATGGCGTCCTGCAATGGCTGCTGGGCGGATGGCTGGTATTGCTGACGGCCATCTACGCCTGGGCGACGGTCGCCTTCGGGCTGCGCTTTTCCAACCTGACGCATCGCGGCATTCTGACGCATGGCCCCTATCGCTGGACGCGGCATCCGGCCTATCTGTCGAAGAATCTGTTCTGGTGGTTTTCAGCCCTGCCTTTTTTGAGCCTGTCGGGGAGTTTGACCGATGCGGTGCGGAACTGCGCGCTGCTGGGCGTGACCAACGCAGTCTATTATTGGCGTGCGAAGACCGAGGAAGCGCATTTGAGCGCCGATCCGGAATATCGGGCCTATAGCGAGTGGATGGCGCGCAATGGTGTAGTGCCGCGCTTTTTTGCGTGGGCAGCGGGGCGGAAGCCTTTGAGCGCGGTTCAGCCTGCCGAATAGCTGTTCGTTTCCTGCATTCGAAGGCCCGTCATGCTGAACGAGTTCAGCATGACGAATGGGGGATGCCGTCGTTCTCCAGCATCCCGCCAATCCCGCCTAGAAGCTTTCTTCAGCGTAGATTTGGCTGAGGTCGCCCTTCCATTCCTCATGATAGCGGGCGAGGAGGCGTTCGGCATGGGTCCGGCCCGACGCCACGATCTCGTCCAGCGGGGCGAGGAAGCCGCTTTCATTGTCGCCCGACGCATTGAGCCGGGCGCGGGCGGAAAGGCCGCTGCGGGCGATGTCGAGCACTTCGCCCGCTATGTCGCGCAGCTTGCGATTGCCGCCGATGGGGGCATCCAGCGCCAGTTTCGGCACGGAATCGCGCAGAACCTGCCGTTCCTCCATGCTCCAGTCCTTGACCAGATCCCAGGCGGCGTCCAGCGCGCCCTCGTCATAGAGCAGCCCGACCCACAGCGCCGGCAGCGCGCAGATGCGGTTCCACGGCCCGCCGTCCGCGCCGCGCATTTCGAGGAAGCTCTTCATCCGCACCTCCGGGAAGGCGGTGGAAAGATGATCCTCCCAATCCTTCTCGGTCGGCTTCTCGCCGGGCAGGGCGGGCAGTTCGCCGTTCAGGAAGTCGCGGAAGCTCTGGCCCGCCGCGTCGATATAGCGGCCGTCGCGATAGACGAAATACATCGGCACATCGAGCGCATAGTCGGCATAGCGTTCATAGCCGAAGCCGTCCTCGAACACGAAGGGCAGCATGCCGGTGCGGCCGGGGTCGGTGTCCGACCAGATATGGCTGCGATAGGAGAGGAAGCCGTTGGGCTTGCCTTCGGTGAAGGGCGAATTGGCGAACAAGGCGGTCGCCAGAGGTTGCAGGGCCAGCGAGACGCGGAACTTCTTCACCATGTCCGCCTCGCTGCCATAGTCGAGGTTGGTCTGGATGGTGCAGGTGCGCAGCATCATGTCGAGGCCCATCGTCCCGACGCGCGGCATGTGGCGCAGCATGATGTCGTAGCGGCCCTTGGGCATGATGGGCAGTTCTTCGCGCGTCTTGTCCGGCCACATACCCAGGCCCAGGAAACCCAGGCCCAGCATGTCGCCGACATATTTGACCTGTTCCAGGTGCCGGCTGGTCTCCGCGCAGGTCTGGTGCAGATTTTCCAGCGGCGCGCCCGACAGTTCGAGCTGCCCCGCCGGTTCCAGGCTGATGGTGCCGTCGGTGCCGGAGAGGGCGATGATATTCTCCCCCTCGAACACCGGGTTCCAGCCATAGCGGGTAAGGCCGATCAGCAACGTGTGGATGCCGCCGAGCTCATCATAGCTGGGCGCATGGAAATCCGCCTTGGCATAGACGAATTTCTCATGCTCCGTGCCGATGCGCCAGCGATCCTTGGGCTTGGCGCCCTTGGCGAAGGCCGCGATCAACTGGTCGCGGCTCTCGATGATGGGATCGGTCCCCCCTGAGTCGGTTCTGGTGCTCATGCCCCGCCTTAATCTTTCCCCCGGTTGCGTCAAAGCCGCAACGTTCGGCGCTCAAATAAGCTGCGTTGATGACGGCTTCAATCCGGTTGCGGAAGAAAACGATGTTGGGATACCCTTATCGCCAGTCCCCGTTGATCGTCATCCATGCAGTCGTCGCGGCGATGGCGGCGGTTTCGGCGCGCAGGATGCGGGGGCCGAGCGAGACGGCCACGGATTGGCGGTGCGCGCGGATCGCTTCGCGTTCGGCGGGGTCGAAGCCGCCCTCGGGGCCGATCAGGAAGGCCGCGGGGCCGGGATGGGCCTTGAGCGTCTCGGCCAGCGGTTCGCCGCCGGTCTCGTCCGCGAAGAAAAGCCAGCGATCGTCGCGCCAATCCCGAAGCAGCGCATCGAGCTTCACCATCTCCCCAAGGTCGGGAAGCGCGGTGCGGCCGCATTGTTCGGCCGCCTCCACCAGATGGGCGTGCAGGCGATCCAGATTGAGCCGGTCCACCACGGCGCGGCGGGTAAGCACGGGCTGCAGCCGCGCCACCCCCAATTCGCAGGTCTTTTCCGCGATCAGGTCGATGCGGCCCTTCCTGATCGGCGCGCAGCAGAGCCAGAAATCGGGGACGTCCTCCGGCGGCCTGGTCTGGCTGACGACCTCCAGCACCAGGTCGCGCCGGCGGATGTCGCGGGCCCGGGCCGCCCATTCGCCCGAGCGGCCGTCGAACAGCAGGACGATGTCGTCCGGCTTCACCCGCATGACGCTGATGAGGTAATGGGCCGGGTTGCCGTCGACGGGCACGGAAACGCCCTCGCCAAGCAGGGTTTCGACATGGAGGCGCGGGACGCTTTGCGGCGGCCAGGCGGGGGTTGCGGTCATTCGGTTCGAACTCCGTTCGGGCTGAGCTTGTCGAAGCCCTTTTCTTCTCTAAAGAGCAAGTGAGCCCTTCGACATTTGAACGAGGCAAGGGACTCGGTCAAACAGGGCGAACGGAGTGAGTGTGGCAAGTAGCATCGTTCCCGACAGCGAAGCGCGCGGATTGGTGGCGCGATTGCCGGACATTCCCCGCGCGCTTGCCTTGCTGGCGCGGTTCGACAGGCCGATCGGCTGGTGGCTGCTGTTCTGGCCGGGGGCCTGGGCGGTGGCGCTAGCGGGGCGCGCGTGGGCGCACTGGCCGCTGATCCTCTGGCTGTTGCTGGGCAGCATCGCCATGCGGGGCGCGGGATGCGTGTTCAACGACATCGTCGACCGCGACCTCGACCGGCAGGTGGCGCGTACCGCGTCGCGCCCGCTGGCGAGTGGAGCGGTGTCGCTGAGGACGGCGTGGATATGGCTGCTGTCCCTCTGCCTGGTCGGGCTGGCGGTGCTGCTCCAACTGCATCCCTATGCGCAGATCGTCGCCTTGGGCTCGCTGGCGCTGGTGGCGGCCTATCCCTTCATGAAGCGGATCACCGGCTGGCCGCAAATATGGCTGGGGCTGGTCTTTTCCTGGGCCGCGCTGGTCGGGTGGAGCGAGGTGGCGGGAACCCTCGCCCTGCCGGGGTTGTTGCTCTATGGCGGCTGCATCGTCTGGGTGGTGGGCTATGACACCATCTATGCCTTGCAGGATCGGGAGGACGACGCGCTGATCGGCATCGGGTCGAGCGCCCTGTCCATGGGCAGGCATGTGCGGGCGGGCGTGGCGCTGTGCTATGCGCTCGCGCTGGCGCTGTGGGGCGGCGCGATCTGGCAGGTCCGGCCGCAGGGTCTGGCGTTGGCGGCGTTGCTGCCGATGGCGGCGCATCTGGGATGGCAGGTCGCGACGTTGAAGGAGGACGGCATCGATCCCTTGGCCAAATTCCGCTCCAATCGCTTTGCGGGGCTGTTGATGTTCCTGGGCTGTCTGGTGGTGGGGAGCGCATGAACGGTCCGCGCGAGGGAGAGGATTGCTGGCGGATCGCGCGGGCGCTGAAGGCCAGCGTGATCATCGATGCGGATGCCTATTTCCGCCATGCCCGCGCCGCGATGATGAAGGCGAAGCAGCGGATCATGCTGATCGGCTGGGACTTCGATGCCGCGATCACGCTGATCCGGGAGGATGAGGCGAGCGATGGCGCGCCCACGGTGATCGGGGATTTCATAAGCTGGCTGGTGGAGCGGACCCCGGAACTGGAGATATTCCTGCTGCGCTGGGATGTCGGGGCGATGAAGTCCATGGTGCGTCCGTCCAACCTGTTCACCACGGTCCGCTGGATGGCCAATTCGCGCATTACCGTGAAGCTGGACAGCCATCATCCGACCGCCGCCTCCCACCATCAGAAGATCGTGGTGATCGACGATTGCTTCGCCTTTTGCGGCGGGATCGACATGACGGCCGACCGCTGGGACACGCGGCATCACCGTGATGAGGAGCCATGGCGGCGGCACCCGGACGGCTCTCCCTATGGCCCCTGGCATGACGCGACGACCGCCTTGCAGGGACCCGTGGCCGCGGCGCTGGGCCAGCATGCGCGGGCGCGGTGGACGGGTGCGGGCGGCGGGGAACTGGCGCCGGTCGAGGGCGAGCAGGATTGCTGGCCCGATGCGTTGCCGGTGCAGTTCGAGGATGTCGACATCGCCATATCCCGCTCTGCGCCGGAGATGGAGGATCAGGAGCCGCTGATCGAGATCGAGCGGCTCTATGTGAACCAGATCGCGTCGGCGCGGCGGTATATCTACGCGGAGAGCCAATATTTCGCCTCCCGCCGCATTGCCGAGGCGATTGCGGCGCGGCTGGCGGAAGAGAACGGGCCGGAAATCGTCATCGTCAACCCGGAACAGGCCGATGGCTGGCTGGAGCAGCAGGCGATGGACACGGCCCGCGCCCGGCTGTTCGAGGCGCTGAAGGCTCGGGACGTCCATGGCCGGTTCCGGCTCTATCATCCCTTCACCGCGCGGGGGGAACCGATCTATGTCCATGCCAAGATACTGATCGTCGACGATCGGGTACTGCGCGTCGGGTCGTCCAACATGAACAACCGCTCGATGCGGCTGGACACCGAATGCGACGTGACGATCGATTCCGCGCTGCCCGCCAATGCGGGGCGCGAGGATGCGATCCGGGGCATTCGCGACGATCTGGTCGCGGAGCATCTCGACCTGCCGGTCGAGCGCGTGGCGGCGGTGATTGCCGAGCGTGGGCTGATCGCGGCCATCGAACAGCTGCGCGACAGGCCGGGACGGACCTTGCGGCCCTATGTGACGCCTGACCTGAACGACGTGCAGGCCTGGCTGGCGGATCATGAGGTGCTCGATCCGGAAGGACCGGGCGAGATGCTGGAGCCGATCACGGAGCGCGGACTTTTCCGCCGGATGCGGGGATGGATGGAGGGGGGGTAGCTCTCTTTTCCGTCATTCCCGATTCCGCGGGAATGACGGTTACGAAAATAGGATCAGCTATTCCGCCGCCAGAAGTGCCTCCGCGCCGCCCAGATTGACCGAAACCAGCCGACTGACGCCCCGTTCCACCATCGTTACGCCGAACAGCCGGTGCATGCGCGCCATCGTCACCGCATTATGGCTGACGATCAGGTATCGCGTGTCGGTCTGCCCCACCATGGCGTCGAGCAGGTCGCAGAAACGCTCGACATTGGCGTCGTCCAGCGGCGCGTCGACTTCATCCAGGACGCAGATCGGCGCGGGGTTCGTCAGGAACAGCCCGAAGATCAGGGCGACGGCGGTCAGCGCCTGCTCGCCGCCGGAAAGGAGCGTCAAGGCGGCGAGCTTCTTGCCCGGCGGCTGGGCCATGATCTCCAGCCCCGCTTCCAGCGGATCGTCGCTGTCGATCAGTTCCAGATGCGCCTGGCCGCCGTTGAACAGGGTGGTGAACAGGCGGCGGAAATGACCGTCCACCGCCTCGAACGCGGCGAGCAGGCGCTGCCGCCCCTCCCTGTTCAAACTGCCGATGGAGCCGCGCAGGCGGTTGATCGCCTGGGTCAGTTCCTCGCTTTCGGCGCGGCTGTTGGCCTGTGTGGCCTCCAGCTCCTCCAGTTCCTGCGCGGCGACGAGGTTGACCGGGCCGATGCGCTCGCGTTCGGTGACGAGCCGGTCATGCTCGGCCTGCTCGCTCTGGGCGATGCGGATGTCGGCGCTGGCGAAACCCAGTTTCTCCGGCAGGACCGGTGGCGGGCACTCGAAGCGTTCACCGGAGAGGCGGTTGGTTTCGACCCGCTTCTCATCCGCCGCCTCGGCACGCGCGGCGGCGGTGGCGCGGGCCTCGCGGGCGTTGGCGAGCGCTTCGCCCGCCTGCGCCGCGCGCTGTTCGGCGGCGCGGAGCGCGGCTTCGGCTTCGCTTTCCTCGCGGCGGGCGGCGTCCGCGGCCTGCGTCAATGTGTCGCCCTGCTCGCTCAACATGGCGATGGCGGCGGCCAGACCGTCCGGCTGGTCCGCGATCTCGGCCCGTTCCTTCGCTATGCCCTCGCCACGCTCGACCATGGCGGCGATGCGCTTGGCCGCTTCGCCGGCACGGGCGCGCCACCCCTTGGCCTCCGCATCGGCGGCGGCCATGCGTTCGCGGTCGCTGGCGAGCGCGCGATCGGCTAGCGCCTGATCGGCCTGTAGCTGGCTGACGGCGAGCCGTGCCTTCTCGCTCGCCTGTTGCAGCGTGGCGACCTGGGCGCGGGTTTCCTCGCCATCGGGCATGGCGGCGCGGCCGGCCTGCGCCTTGTCATGCTCGGCCTGCGCTGCGGCGAGGTCGCTGCGGGCTTCGCTCAACCGCTCCTCTATCGCCTCGCGGCGCCCGATCAGCCGTTCGAGCGCGGTGGCGGCTTCATCGGCGGCCCGCAGGGCGGTGCGCAGCCGCTGGTCCGCATCGGCAAGCTGGGTGCGGCCGGCGGCCAGCGTCTGGGCCGCCTCCCGCTCGCGCATCGAGGCGGCGTCCTGCGCGGCGCGGGCCGTCTCGACCTCGGCTTCGGCGGCAGGCCGGGCGGCGGCAATGGCTTCGAGGCGATTGAGCCGGATCAGCCGTTCGGCGGCGGCGGCGCCACCCTCGATGGCGACATAGCCGTCCCAGCGGCGAAGCTGTCCGTCCCTGGTGACGAGACGCTGGCCGACCGCAAGGACCTGGCCTTCGTCGCCGTCCGCGACCGCGACCTGCGCCAGACGGCGGGCGAGTTCGGGCGGGGCGGTGACATGGGCGGAGAGGGCGGCGCAGCCTTCGGGCAAGGGCGGGTCGCCGGCGAGCGCGGCGGCGCCGGCCCAGCGCCGCTTGCCTTCGGTCGCGATGGGCGCTTCCAGATCGTCCCCCAGCGCCGCCGCGAGCGCGCGTTCATAGCCGGGCGCCGCCTTCAGCCGGTCGAGCGCGCGGCTGCGGTTGCCTGTGCCGCTGTCGACGGCGCGCTGGAGCGCAGCGGCTTCGCTGTCGAGCGCGGCAAGGGTGGCGCGGGCGGAGGACAGGGCGGCTTCGGCGGCGGCACGGGCCTCGGCCGCTTCGGCACGGCTGGTCTCGGCGGAGCGGATCGCGGCGTCGGCGGCGTCGCGGTCCGTGCCGGCCTGCTGCTGGGCGGCGATCGCTTCGGCCCTTTTCCCTTCCAGCGGCGCTGGGTCGGGTAGCGCGGCGGCTTCGGCTTCCAGCCGCTGCGCCTCACGGGAGGCGCGGTCGAGGCGGGTGCGCGCAGCGGCCAGCGCAGCCTCTGCCACGCGCAGTTCCGCCTGCTCGCCCGCCTGCTTCGCCATCGCCTTGGCAAGATCGAGTTCGGCGTCGCGGGCGGTATCCTCCGCGCGGGCGATGCGCCCGGCGAAATCTGGACGCATCGCTTCGGTTTCGGCGATGCGCGCCTTGAGCGCGGCGATCTCGCCAGCGAGGCGGGCAATGGCCTCCGCTGCGTCGTTGGCGAGCGTGCCTTCCCGCTCCCTGTCCTCTTCCAGCCGTGCGGCCTGCTGGGCGAGGTCGTGGAGGCGGCGGACCACGCCGTCGCGCTCGGTGCGCAGCGCGGCGAGCTTGTGGCCTGCTTCGCTCGCGGCGTCGCGGGCGGCCTGGGCGGCGGCGCGTCTTTGCGCAAGCGTTTCGACGGCGGCATTGGCATGGACGGCTGCGGCCTGCTGCGCCTCCTGCGCGGCGGCGACGGCGCTTTCGGCCTGCTTGGCTTCGGCACGGGCGGCGTCCGCGCTGGCGGCGGCCTCGCGCCAGCGGGCGAAGATCACCCGCGCCTCGGCAATGCGGATCTGCTCCGACAGGCGGATATAGCGCTCCGCCGCCTTGGCCTGACGCCGCAGGCTGTTGGCGCGGGCGTCCATGTCGGACAGGATTTCGTCCAGCCGCATCAGATTCGCTTCGGCGGCGCGCAGCTTCTGTTCGGCGTCCTTGCGCCGGACGTGCAGGCCGGAAATGCCCGCCGCTTCCTCCAGCATGGCGCGGCGTTCCTGCGGGCGGGCGGCGATCACGGCGGCGATGCGCCCCTGGCTGACCAGAGCGGGGCTATGCGGGCCGGTGGCGGCGTCCGCGAAGATCAGCGACACGTCCTTCGCCCGGACGTCGCGGCCATTCGCGCGATAGGCGCTGCCCGCCCCGCGCTCGATCCGGCGGGTGACTTCCAGTTCCCCGTCCGTACCGACTTCCACCGCGTTGAATAGCTCACCCTGTTCCTGGATGGTGAGCAGCGAGACTTCCGCGAAATCGCGCTGCGGGCGGGTGGAGGTGCCCGCGAAGATCACATCCTCCATGCCGCCGCCGCGCATCGACTTGGCGCTGGATTCGCCCATGACCCAGCGGATCGCCTCCAGCAGGTTCGACTTGCCGCAGCCATTGGGCCCGACAATGCCGGTCAGGCCGGGTTCGATGCGCAGCTCCGTCGGGTCGACGAAGCTCTTGAAGCCGGAGAGCTTGAGGCGCTTTATCTGCATCGTGCAAGATCGGGGCAGCGCGGAGCCGCCCCGCCATCAGCAGGAAGCCGGACCGACGATGTCAGCCCCCCCTTGTCCAATCAGATCCCCGCTTCCTTGAGCTTCGTGCGCAGCGCGGGCCAGGCGGCGGTGTTCTCCACCGTCACGCCGTTCAGGATGAAGGTCGGCGTGCCCTCGATCTTATATTGCTGATTGGCGTCCTCTACGCCCTTGGCCAGCTTTTCGGCGGCGGCGGTGTCGGCCAGGCATTGCTTCGCCTGATCTTCCGATATGCCGCGCTGCTTGGCGAAGTCGACCAGGCCGACGGCGGCCGCCAGTTGGCCGAAGCGCTGGGCCGGGGGCGCGCTCATTAGCGCCTTGTACCTTTCGTCGCCCAGCGCCTGCGCCTTTTCGAACATGGCGTTCTGGTTGGCGAAGAACTGGTCGGACAGCGGATAGAAGATGTCCTTGCCGCCGCAACGGGCCAGCAGCGCCGTCGAAATGTCGATCGGATCGCGCACATAGTTGCGGAATTCGAAGCTCATCTTGCCGGAATCGACGATCTGCCTGATCTCCTCGGCCGATTCGGCGGCGAAGTCGCGGCAGTGCGAACAGGTGTAGGAGCCATATTCGACCAGCTTCACCTTCGCATTGGGATTGCCCATGACGAAATGGCCGTCGGGCGTCGTGGCGATCGTCTCCGACCATTTGGTGCCGGCCGGCGCGGCGACGGCGGCGACCGGTTCGGCGGAGGTGGCGCTGCCTCCTTCCTTCTTGCCGCAGGCGGCGACGGTCAGGCTGAGGGCGATCAGGGCAAGTCCGGAAAGGGCTTTCACGTTGTTCTGGGCTCCGTATCGTCGGGCGTTGTCGTCGAAGGGTTTAGATCAGGGCAATGCAGCCTGCAACCGCGTCCAGTCCGATCCATGAACCAGCGTGCCGTTCAGCGTGAAGGCAGGCGTGCCGCCGATCCGCAGCTTGTTCCAGGCTTCGTCCGTCATGGCGAGGACCTGCTTCATCGATGCGGGATCGTTGATGCAGGCGTCGAGCTGGGCGGGCTTGTAGCCGCGCTTCGTCATCAGGGCGTAGAGGCCGGTCTTCTGCCCTATGTCGCGCAGGGCGGCCTTCTGGTCGGCGGGCTTGGCGGCGTCCTTTTCATAGGCCTGGAGCTTTTCCATCCAGGCATCCTGATTGGCGAACAGCGCCTCATGATTGCCGAAGAAGCGCCTCGGGCCGCCGCAGCGGGCAAGCAGGGCGGCGGTCAGGTCATATCGGTCGCGCACCGCGTTGCGCACTTCGACGCTCAGCGTGCCGCCCTTCACATAACGGGCGCGAAGCGGCTCGCTGGCCTCTCCCACGAAATGGGCGCAGTGCGAGCAGGTGTAGCTGACATATTCGACCAGCTTCGTCGGCGCGGCGGGATTGCCCAGCACATGGCCGCCCATGGGAGAGAGGGCGATCCGGCCCAGCCAGTCGGCGGCCGGGGCGGCCCATGCGGACAGGGATGCGCTCGCGGAAATGGCGAGCAGGGCGAGGAAAGCCAAACGGATTTTCGTCATGCGCTGGTCCAGTGATGCGCCGCCCCTGTCACGGCTGAGGTTGTCATGTTTGAACTGCTCAACTGCGATACTAGCTGATCTTGGGCAAACCGCTGCTGTTGGCCAGCCCTTGCGCCAGGGATTCCAGCACCGCGCGCAGTTCCGGATCGCCAATGTCGCGCAGGGAATCGCCCAGCTCGACCGGAATGGGTTTGAGGTTGACCGGCGGGGGGCGGCGTTCCGGTTCCCTTGCCTGGACCATCCCCTGTTTCATCGCCACCCGGGCGACGGCGGCATAGCCGAAGAAGCGGTTCACCCGTTCGACAATGTCGGGCAGCACATGCTGGATCATCGGCGCATGGCCGCTCATGACGGTGAGCTGCAATGTGCCGCCCGCCTTCTTGCCGGCCGGGAAGCGGATCGATTCGGGTTCGCTGATCGCCGCATAATGCGGGCCGACGATCTCCGCCCAGCGGGTGACGATGCTGGACTGGACGAAGCCGAACTTGCGGAAGGCGGCCGCGCCGATGGCGGGCATCAGGTCCGCGATCCGGCGCGGCGCGCCGATGCGCGGGCGGTCTTCCGCATCCGACTTGCGGCTTTTCATTTTGGGAGTCGGGGGGCGTTCCGTCATGCCTCGCTTAATGGCATAGGGGCGGCATGCGCGTCGAGGGTAACATCCAGAAAATAGCATCCGATCTGCTCGCTCATTACGATGTGCATGCGCGCAGACTGCCCTGGCGCGCCCCGCCGGGGGCCAATGCCGCCGATCCCTATCGCGTCTGGCTGTCGGAGGTGATGCTCCAGCAGACCACCGTGGCGGCGGTCGGGCCCTATTTCGCGAAATTCACGCAGCGCTGGCCCGATGTGGCGGCTTTGGCGGCGGAACAGGATGCCGAGGTCATGGCTGCCTGGGCAGGGCTGGGCTATTATGCCCGCGCCCGCAATCTGCTGGCCTGCGCCCGGGCGGTGGCGAACGACCATGGCGGGGTGTTTCCCGATACCGAAGAGGGCCTGCGCGCCCTGCCGGGCGTAGGCGCCTATACGGCGGCGGCGGTGGCGGCGATCGCCTTCGGGCGGCGCGCCGTGGTGGTCGACGCCAATGTCGAGCGGGTGGTGGCGCGGCTTTTCGCCATCGCCACGCCCTTGCCTGCGGCGCGCCCGGAGATTCGCGCCGCGACCGACGCGATCACGCCCGATGCCCGCGCCGGGGACTTCGCGCAGGCGATGATGGACCTGGGCGCGACCATCTGCACGGCGCGCAACCCCGCCTGCGGCATTTGCCCCTTGCGGGAGGATTGCGCGGCTTTCCGCACCGCCGATCCCGCCGCTTTCCCGGTCAAGGCGGCGAAGAAGGCCAAGCCGCACCGCTTGGGCCATGGCTGGTGGATCGAGCGGTCCGACGGACATGTCTGGCTGGTGCGGCGGCCAGACAAGGGCATGCTGGGGGGCATGCGGGCGCTGCCTTCCTCCGAGTGGAACGATGCGCCCGACGCGACGCCGCCGCTTGCCGCGTCGTGGCGGCGGGTGGCCGAGCCGGTCGCGCATGTTTTTACCCATTTCTCCCTCGCATTGACGGTGCACCATGCCCATGTGGGGCCGGACGTGACGCCGCCCGGCGAGGGCGAATGGTGGCCCGTGGCGGACATCGGGAAGGCGGGCCTGCCGACCCTGTTCGCTCGCGCCGCCGAGGCAGCGATGAAGGAGAGAATGGACGATGCACGGCTCTAGCGCCCCCTATTCGCGGCTCGTGGCCTTTGGCGGGGGACGGCTGGACCGGGTCGACCATGTCCGCACCAATCCCGCTTTGCTGGCGGAGGCCTTTGCCTCGCCGCTGGCGCGCCGCGTCGTGCTGGAAGGGCTGGAGCCGGTGGTCGAGGGCGGGCATCTGGTGATGGAGCCGCTGCCGGACGATGCCTGGGTCGAGCATCATGCGCTGCTGGGCGTGGATGAGCAGCAGCGGCCGATCTTCGCGGAACTGCTGGCGGATGCGCCGGACAGCTTCTTCGCCACGCCGCGCAGCCGTGCGCTGGCGGACGAGGTGCCGGGGCATGAGGTTGCCCTGTACGGTGCGGCGCGCAGCCTGCTGGCCTGGCATGCGCGGCATCGCTTCTGTTCGGTGTGCGGGCAGCGCACGGCGCCGGTCAAGGCGGGCTGGTCGCGGCAATGCGGGTCGTGCCGGGCCGAGCATTTCCCCCGCGTCGATCCGGTGGTGATCATGCTGGCCGAACATCGCGGGCGAGTGTTGCTGGGGCGGCAGCATAGCTGGCCGGCGGGGCGCTATTCGGCGCTGGCCGGCTTCGTCGAGCCGGGCGAAACGCTGGAGGAAGCCGTCATCCGGGAGATCAAGGAGGAAGCGGGCGTCGCCACTCACTCAGTCCGCTATGTGACGAGCCAGCCCTGGCCCTTCCCCTCTTCGCTCATGATCGCCTGCACGGCGGAGGCCGATGACGACGCGCTGAAGATCGATGAAAATGAGATCGAACATGCCTTCTGGTGCGACGAGGCTGGCGTTCGTGCCGCGATGGCTGGCGAGGAGGACGCGCCCTTCATCGCGCCGCCGCCGATGGCGGTCGCCTGGCATCTGCTGCGGCACTGGCTGGATGAGCGACCGGAAGGGCAGGTTGCCGACCATGGCCCAAGCGCGTAAGGCCGCCCCTTCGCCCTGCATATCCCCTTACAGGAATCGACACAGTCCATGCTCAGCCTAGAAGAAGCCCAGTCCCGCGCGCAGGATCTGGTGACGGCGGCGCGCCGGGCGGGGGCGGATGCGGCCGACGCCATCTATGCCTGCAACGCCTCGACCAACGTATCCGTGCGGCTGGGCGCGTTGGAGGATGTGGAGCGGTCGGAAGGCGAGGAAATCGGCCTGCGCGTGTTCATCGGCCGCCGGTCCGCCAGCATTTCGGCGTCAGACATGAATCCGGCGACCTTGGCGACCTTGGTTGACCGCTGCATCGCCATGGCGGGGCAGGCGCCGGAAGACCCCTATGCGGGCCTTGCGCCTGAAGACCGGCTGCTCAGGAAGAAGCTGCCCGCGCTGGACCTGACCGATCCGTTCGAGCCGGAACCGGCGCAGCTCAGGGAGCGCGCCATGATAGCCGAGGAAGCGGCGCGGGCCGTGCCGGGCGTCACCAACAGCGAAGGCGGCGGCGCGGCGACCGGGCGGAGCCAGATGGCGCTGGCGACCAGCCATGGCTTTGCCGGGGCCTATGCGGGGACGAGCCATTCGACCTGGGCGAGCGTGCTGGCCGGGACCGGCGCCGACATGCAGCGCGACCATGCCAGCCACAGCGTCCGACATATCGAGGATCTGGACGATGCCGAAACGGTCGGCACCCGCGCCGGGCATCGGGCGGTGGCGCGGCTCAATCCGGTGAAGGTGGGCAGCGGCGTGATGCCGGTGATCTTCGACCCGCGCATCGGTTCCAGCCTGGTCGGGCATCTGATCGGCGGCATGGTAGGCCCCGCCATTGCGCGGCGGTCGAGTTTCCTGCTGGAGTCATTGGGCGAGGCGCTGTTCGATGCGGCCATCACGATCATCGACGATCCGCTGCGGTTGCGCGGCCTGCGTTCGCGGCCCTTCGACGGGGAGGGGCTTCCGGTCGAACGCCGCGCATTGATCGACAGGGGCGTGCTGACCGGCTGGCTGATGGACAGCGCTTCGGCGCGGCAATTGGGGCTGGAGCCGACCGGCCATGCCAGCCGGGGCGGCAGCGGCGCGCCGGGCGCGGGCGTCACCAATGTCCATATGGAGCCGGGCACGCTGTCGCCGGGCGAACTGATGGCGGACGTGAAGCGCGGCCTCTATGTCACTGAATTGATCGGCATGGGCGTCAACGGCGTGACCGGCGATTACAGCCGGGGCGCTGCGGGTTTCCTGATCGAAAATGGCGCCGTGGGACAGGCCGTGTCGGAAATCACCATCGCCAGCAATTTGAAGGACATGTTCCGGGCGCTGGTGCCGGCCAACGACCTCGCCTTCCGCTATGGCATGAACGTGCCGACCCTCCGTATCGACGGGATGACCGTTGCAGGCGGCTGACATCTCCTTGCGCGAGGTGGTGGCGGTCGTGTCGGACGCGGCTGACCGGGCCCTGACGCTCTGGGCGGGCGGGGAGACGCGCGTGCGCCAGTGGGAGAAGGTGCCCGGCCATCCGGTGTGCGAGGCCGATCTGGAACTGGACGCGATGCTGCGCGAGCGGCTCTACGCCATCGATCCGTCGGCTGGCTGGCTGTCGGAGGAGACGGCGGACACCGTGCACCGGCTGAACCTGCCGCGCGTCTGGGTGGTCGACCCGATCGACGGCACGCGGGATTATCTGCGCGGGCGGCCCGGCTGGGCGGTGTCGGTGGCGCTGGTGGAGCATGGCGCGGTGCGCTTCGGCATATTGGCGGCGCCTGCGCGCAACGAACTGTGGATAGCGCAGGCAGGCGCGGGGGCGACCCGGAACGGACGGACCTTGCAGGCCGGATCGCGGGCCGTCCTGCCGGGTTCACGGGTGCCGGCGGATCAGTTGCCCCGCCATGACCGCGATCTCGTCACCGTCGACAAGCCCAACAGCATCGCGCTGCGCATGGCGATGGTGGCGGCGGACGAGGCCGATCTGGTCGCCACGGTGCGATGGGGCAATGAATGGGACGTCGCCGCCGCCGCGCTGATCGCGGAGGAGGCGGGGGCGATCGTCACCGATGCGCTCAGCAATCCCTTTTCCTTCAACCGGCCGCAGCCGACCGCCTTCGGCTTGCTGTGCGCTGCGCCAGGAATCCATGCCGCCGCAGCGGAGCGGCTGGCGCCGCGCGCACGGGAAATATTGGGACGCGGGTGAAGCGTCGCCGGGCTTGAGATACCATGATGGTGGCCAATCGCCGCCATTGGCATGGGCGGCTTGGGGAAAACAGAGAGGCAGCCCCCCTTCCACATATCAAGCCACGCAGCGACGGACAGTCTCGGCCGGCAGGACATCGTTCAGTCGCTGGCGCACCACCCCGGCCCAGATGCCATATCCGGCGGGATTCATATGGACGCCGTCCGTTCGATAATTGTCGCCCAGCTTTCCATCCTTCAGCAGCGGCGTCGTGATGTCGGCATAATAGGTCAGGGGCATGCGCTCGATCAGCCCTTGCGCCGCGGCGTTGAACAGCATCTGGCTCTTGAAGATCGACCGCCGCGCCGGACTGGGCTTCATCGACAATATCACGACCGGCACGTCACCCATCATCCGGTTGCGCAGGTCCAGAAATCGCCCCAGGTTGCGGAGGACGGTGCGAACCTCAATGCCGTTGGCGATGTCGTTCTCTCCGGCGTAGAGGATGATCGCCACGGGTTTGCTGTCCTGCGCCGCATTGGCGAAGCGCGGCAGGATCTCGGCAAAGGTGGCATCATCGATGCCGCGGTTATGCGCTTTCCACGGCGCCATGTCGTGGTTGAGGCTGGTCCAGCGGCGCATGGAAGAACTGCCTACGAACCAGAGCGAACAGGCGCTTTGCCCGGGTCCGTCGTCCGGCAGCGTCACATGCGCCGCACGGTATCGGCCCACCGCCAGCCAGCTACCGACGATCAGGCAGAAGATGAGGGCCGCCAGTCCCCATTTGGCGAAAGGCGAGGCGTCGAGGCGTTGCAGCAGCGGCGTCTTCATCGAAGGATATAAGTAGCGTCTTTTTCTACGGCGCAAAGCCGAAATTCCCTACTGCGCCTTAACGATCCGGCAAGAATGTAACGATATCGTTCCGATTCCTGCACCGGGGCAATTTTTGTGGGCAAGAATCCGTCGATCGACCTGCTGAAAGGCGTGCTGATCCTGCTCGTCATGGGTGGGCACGTGATGGAACTGACCGGCGGCCACGATCTGGCGCTGTGGGTCGGGTCGGGTTTTCGCATGCCGTTGATGGTCGGCATCTCCGGCTATCTGCTCAACGTCACCCGCATCCGCACCGACAGTATCCAGCGTCTGATGTCCCGCTATGGCCGGCGGATGCTGCTGCCCTGGCTTTTTGCCGGCATGGTGTACCTGATCGCGAGCGGCGCCGCGCTCCGCTGGACCCTGCCGTTCGACCTGTTGTTCCGGCCGCCCTTTCACCTCTGGTATGTGCCGACATTGTTCTTCCTGATCATGCTGACGCGGCTTCTGCCCTTCTCCCCGCTGGCGCTGCTGGCGGTCGGCACGCCGATCAGCCTGGCGATCATGTATGGCTTCGGCCTCCATCATGGACCGGTGGGGGACAGTCTGTTTTCGCCCGACAGCCGCTTCCTGCGCTATCTGGTCTATTTCTTCTTCGGCATGCTGATGGCGGAGCGGCGGGTTTCGCGACGCTATCTGCCGATCGCCGGGGCGGTCGCGCTGCTGGGCCTTCTCTGGTGGTCCGGCCTCTATGATGCCGACAATGTCCTGGCCTTCGTGCCTGCGCGGCTTTTGATGTGCCTTGGCCTGATCGCGCTGCTGCCGATGCTGTCCGCCCTGCGGCTGGATTTCGCGCCGGTCAATGCGATCGGGCGCGACAGCCTGTTCTTCTACCTGTGGCACCCGCTGGTCATGGGCGTGCTCGTCATGACGGATGTGGGCCCGGCAGCGACGCTGGCGCTGTCGCTCCTGCTGCTTGCGCTGGCATGTCGCCTGACGGCGCGCGGCACGCTGTTGCCGCTGCTGTTCGGCAGCCTGCCGCAAGGGAGCGGGACGGTCCCGCCCCTGGCCAAAGCGCCCCTACCGGCCTGACCGTTCAGATCTTGCCATATTTGGCTTCGAAACCGGCAACGTCTCCGGCGGCGAGATATTTCGCCTGGTCGATCCACTGGTCGCGCACCGGGCGGCCCTTGAAATTGCCCAGCTTCGCATCGATGGCGGCAATGTCGGCATCGCTCCAGCCGGCGATCTGGGCATAGCGCGTTACGCCCAGTTCGATCAGCAGCGTGTTGAGCTTGGGGCCGACACCCTTCAACCTCAGCAGGTCGTCGGCATCGCCGGACGCTGTGGTGACCGCCGGCGACGCCGGGACCGCGATGGGCGCCGCAGCGTCGACCGGAGCCGGGGCGACGGGTTCGGGCACGACCGGCTCCGCCGGCGTGGAAAGGGGCGGGGCGGAAGCGGGCGGCGCGGAAACGGGGGTGGTGGGCTTCTTGGCCTCTACCGGGACGGAAGGTTCGCTCGGCCGGTTGCGCCCGG